>CAXMPS010000428.1:0-5605 GCA_964194995.1 uncultured Gammaproteobacteria bacterium
CCAGATCCTCCAAGTCGCCCACCAACCGGTTCGGGCTTACGAAAAGGACAACCATGCGATCCTCCCCCACCATTCGGTGGATGCTTGCGGACCTCTCCTTGCCCTTCCTGGGGAGGAATCCATCAAAGACAAACCTGTCCCCACCGAAGCCGGAGAGGGCAACTGCCGTGGTCACGGCTGAAGGACCGGGAATCACCTCAACTGATTTCCCCGCAGCCCTGACCCGGCGGACGGCTTCGGCTCCGGGGTCAGAAACCGTGGGCATGCCGGCGTCGGAAACCAGCGCAACGGACTTGCCCTCGACCACTTTGCCGACCAGCTCTTCGGTACGGGCCTTTTCGTTCCCTGCAAAAAGAGACCGGACCGGAGTGCTCGAGCCGATATGGCTGAGAAGGATGCCGGTCCGCCGCGTGTCCTCGGCGTAAATGAGATCAGCGTCAGAAAGAGCCGACCGCAGACGATCGGAGATGTCCGACAGATTGCCTATCGGTGTGGCACAGACGGCGAGACGACCACCCTCAGACATACGACATCTCTAGGGCTGATCCAACGGCAGGGAGATCGAAGTCCTCGGGCAACTCGAGGATGTACCTGGCCTTTCTGAACCACACGACATGGTTGGGCTCCAACTTCGCAGAGGCCACGACTGTCAAACGCTCGTCGATTCCCACCACACCGATTGATTCCTTAAGACCGAACGTATGAACAGTCCTCGTGTCGATGAGGGTGGCATCGAGCGCAGTCGGCGACCATCGGCCCAGAAGCCGCTGGTGAAAACGGATCGCATGACTGGCGATCACAGGATCGAAGTCACTGCCGCGTAGGAGGACGGTCTGCATGGTGTGAAGTTAGGACGAAGACTCGGAGAAAAGAAGGGAGTCGCTATTCCTTGACGGCAGAGAGAATCGAGAGACCTACCTCCGGATCGTCGGCGGCGATGAAATAGAGCTGGCCCTCGATCTCCTCCACCCAGACATAGTCCTCCTCGGGCACCGCGGTCACGGCGTAATCGACGAGCGCTTCCCTCAACTCGTCGAGGTCTCGCTGTGTGTCTCCAACGTACGCAACGACAAACGCGGCGTTCTCCCCGTCAAACCACTGGAAATAGGAGTCGCCACCCCATCCATCGGCCGCGTCGACACCGACCGTCTCGCCGAGCACTTGATCGAGCATTATCCGGAATCCCAGTTCTCCCCAAACCGACTGACGCTCCAAGGTGTAACCGGAAAGTGCGATGTCGACGAGAGCAACATCCGCGGGCAGGTCACGCCGGTAGTCACTGGGGGTGATGACTTGCTCGGTCGAACCGGGCAGGTCTGGGAGGGTCGAGTAGGCCTCGTCGACTGCTTCCCAACCGCCCGCCGTGTAGAGACGCTGCACGAAGGCGAGACCGGCGTCGTAGGGGAAGATCAGACTGTCCTGAATGAACTGGGGAGCGGAGTCGAGGGCGGAGGTATCGATCTGCAAGACCTCGGCCATGAACTCGCCTAGCTCACGCTGTGACAGGGTCTGGAGGTACAAGACCTCGGCCAGGCTGGCATCGCCCTCGAAAAGGCCCTGGAACGCAGAAAACTGGTCGAGGCGGTCCTCGTCAAACATCTGGTTCTTTACCGCATCAAACTTGAAATGCTGGTCGGTGACCGCGTGCGTCAGCTCATGGACCAAGGTGCCCCGCTGAACAACGCTGAAACCGTCTTCGCGAATCGTAACGACCAACTCACCCGTCTCACCGTCATAAAAGCCGGCGACTTGTTCCCCGTAGAGATCTGTAAGCATCGTCTCCAGGTCGGCGTCGGGATCGAGCAGGCCTAGCAGTTTGTAAAGCGCTTCATCAGACGGGAAGTCTTCCGCGTCTTCCTGGATGAGCGTTCTGACCCGTTGTTCCAACTCGGCGCGGGTGACGACAGTGATAGTCGGAGGCTCGCTGAACTCGAGATCGCGCACCTCCTCCGTGAGCCGCACCAGCTCCAGAAGTTCGTCCTGGATCTCTTGAGGAAGGGCGTCCAGCCCGGGCAACTCGGTCCAAGTAGGGACGATGGTTGTAGTCGTCTCTTCGGGAATCTCCGAAGTGGTGTCGGAAGACTCGCTCGGGGTGGTCACGGTTCCAACGGAGGATTCTGTCGAGGTGGTCGCGGATCCATTGGTGCAGGCGGCAACGACGATGACAAGCGCCAGCAGAAGACAGAGACGACGGACCATGTCGGTCAGGTTATCGGCAAGCATGCCCTAGATCCTGACCGGACTTCGACTCGATCAGCGGGCTGCCAAGGCGGCTACTTGCTGGACAGATTTCCAATTGCGAGTAGTCGACCTCACGCGTAGACGCTTCTCGATGAGCGAGTAGGTCAGCTTGGAGCGGGCTGAGCCGTTGGGGTATCGAAGGTAGACCTCACGGCCCTTGAGCAACAACCGATCGGGCTCGTAAGCGCTCGGGTCGATTGCGTCGTCGAAGACCACTGATGGCTCCCGATCGAGAAAGGCCACCAAGAGAAAACGTGGATCGATATCAGATGTCTCCAGGGGATGAACGGTCGCGATCTCTTCCATCTCCTCAGCGGTCCTCAAGATAAGGCTGGTGTCGAAACCGAATCGGTCTTCGAATGCCTCGGCGACCTGGCCGACGATGGACTCTTCGTCCAGATCGGTGTCGAAGACGACGTTGCCCGATTGGATGTAGGTGACAACGTTCGCATACCCAAGGGACTCGAAGAGCTCGCGGAGGTCGGCCATCGGCACCCGATTCCGGCCACCGACATTGATGCCACGAAGGAGGGCGATCAAAGTTGTCACAAGACGACGGTAGATGCCAAGGGTTCGTGAGCGTCCAGAGCGCAAAGGTTCTGTAGCCCGGACTCTATGTTCTCCCCTAGCCTGACGTCCCATGGACATTGCGGGGCGAAATGCCCTGATCACCGGAGGAGCACACCGCGTCGGAAAGGCGCTGACGCTGGCCTTGAGCGAGGCCGGCGCCAACGTGTTCATCCACTACAAGAGTTCGTCGGACGCAGCCGAGGCCACGGCGAGCGAAGCCAGGGCCGCCGGGCGACGGGCCGCCACCGGTAGCGCCGACCTCAGCGATCCGGCGACCGGGGCCGACCTCATCGAGGTGGCGACCGGTGCCCTGGGACCCATCTCGATCCTGGTCAACAGCGCTTCCGGCTTTCCGGCGGACTCGCTGGAATCGGTCCAAATCGATGACTGGCACCGAGCTCACGATCTGACCCTGGCAGGTCCGGTCTTTCTCACCCAAGCGTTCGCTGCGGCGCTTCCTAGCGACATGGAGGGTGCCGTCGTCAACATCACGGATGTTCACACCAAGACCCCGTACCGCAATCATTTTTCGTACACAGTGGCCAAGGGCGGCCTCGACACATTCACTCGTGCCGCCGCCGTTGCCCTAGGTCCGCGGATCCGCGTGAATGCGGTGGCGCTCGGCGTGATCCTCCCACCGCCGCGGGAAAATCAGGCGTATGTCGAAGCCCTCGCCGAGGCCCTGCCGCTGGCGAGAGTCGGCGGCACCGATCCCGTCGTGTCAGCCGCGATCGCCCTCATCCAAAACTCCTTCATCACGGGAGAGATCGTCCGGACCGACGGGGGCGGCCACCTCGTCGGCCCGCACTAGGACGAAACGCATGTCTCCACTTGCATGTGGCGCGGGTCGACGCCGGACGTGCGCTGATCTCCACCCGCACACACCCCCCTTCCGGCATCGGGACTAACCTCGCCAGACAATGCCTCGTTTGGACCGTATTCATATCGAGGACCTGAGCGTGGTTGGCATCATCGGCATCAAGCCGGATGAGCGGGTGGAGCGCCAAGAGATCCGTGTCAACGCGACGTTGCACGTTGACACCAGACCGGCCGCAGCCAGCGACGACATCGCTGACGCAGCAAACTACCGGACGATCACCAAGGCCCTCATTGCTCACATTGAGGGAGGCGAGCCTTTCCTCGTGGAGCGGCTGGTCGAAGAGCTGGCCGAGGTTGTGTTCGCGACCGACGCCAAGGTTCAAGAGGTCGAGATCCGGGTCGACAAGCCGGACGCGCTGCGTCACGCTCGTTCTGTGGGAATCTCCATAACTCGTTCGCGCGTTTAAGGAGACACATCCGCCGAAAGGCCAAGGCGCCATGACCAGCCAATCAGAGTTCGTCGAAGTCATCATCTCCGTCGGCTCGAACATCGAGAAGGAGCGGCACGTCCCCGAGGCCATCCGTCTTCTGCGGCGTCATCGCAACATTGAAGTCGGAGACGTCAGCCGTATCTATGAAAGCGAAGCGGTCGGCGGTGGCCCAGATACACCGCCGTTCTTCAACGCGGCCGTGGTGGCACGGACCGACCTGGGCCCCGAAGAGCTACGCAACGAGCTCCGAGCGATCGAGCGGATGCTGGGTCGGGTGCGAACCCGCAATAAGAACGCGCCTCGAACCATCGACCTCGACGTCGTCTACTACGCAGACCTCGTGAAGGACTTTGGAGAATGGGAAGTGCCTGATCCCCAGGCTGCGTCCGTACCTCACATTGTCCTACCACTGGCGGAGGTGGCTCCAGAATGGATCGACCCCCGCACGGGGCAAACGGCGTTCGACGCCAAGGTGAGCCTCGATGGAGATGACGATCGGCTGCGGCCCGCTGCGGACATCTAGCTCAGCGCACCATACAACGGGCGGTCTAGCGGATGTGACGTGGGGGCTCAATGCTGTCGAGGAACTCATTGCGTGTCTTCTCGCTCTCGAGGAACGAACCCAGTAGGGCTGTGGTGCGCATGTGCGAAGTGGCCTTCTTTGCTCCCCGCATCGCCACGCACAGGTGGGTGGCCTGCACGACCACGCCTACGCCAAGCGGATCGAGGAGGTCGTCGAGCAGTTCGGCGATCTGACGGGTCATCCGCTCCTGAATCTGTAGACGTCGAGCAAATGCGTCCACCACCCGGGGGATCTTCGAGAGGCCGACCACCTTCTTATCGGGTACGTAGGCCACGTGTGCTTGGCCGAAGATCGGCAGCATGTGATGCTCGCACATACTCCAGAAATCGATGTCGCCCACAACCACCATCTCGCTGTACTCCACGTCAAAGAGGGCCTTGTTGAGCAGCTTGACCGGGTCGACGGTGTACCCGAGGAGGATCTCGTCGTACATACGAGCCACCCGATCAGGCGTGTTTCGCAACCCCTCCCGCCCGATATCTTCGCCGACGCTGTGCAGGATGTGGGCGACCGCATTGGCCACCTCTATCTTGCAGGCTGCTTCGAGCACCGGACCGTCCTTGAAGCTCGCCGCCATCTCGTCACTGATCAAACGCATTGCCTCTCCTTCCTGCATCGGGTCCCTCTCCTTCTCCCAATGTACGCCGATGCACGGTCGACGTCGCGAGGGCGGCCCACACCTACGTTCCAATCCTCACCCAAGGATGCGTTCACGTCTTGAGGCGGCAGCACATATGGGCGGCTGATGACGACCCAGCAACGGCACAATAATGCCGGTATGTGCGGGTGGTTTGGACGATTCCGGGTCGGCCGTACCCGGTTTCGTCCGTCGCAACCCCCGTTGCTCGGTGTATATGTGTCCAGATGGAGGTGTTGGGTTACGAAGAAATCGCGTAACCCG
>CAXMPS010000429.1:0-3149 GCA_964194995.1 uncultured Gammaproteobacteria bacterium
GGAAAGGACCTCGAGCGAGTTCGCCCCAACTTCTTCCAGAGGCTCACTTCCAATGTATGGGTGCGAGTGACGGTCTTTGGGATCGCCCTGATGTGGACGGTGCCTACGGCCGGGATCTTCATTTCCTCGTTTAGAGAGGAGAACGCGATCAAGCAATCTGGATGGTGGACGGTATTCGCCCATCCTTTCGAGTTCAGCCAATGGACTCTCGAGAACTACAGCGAAGTTCTCACAAGCAGCGGGATGTTGGACGCATTTCTGAACAGTTTATTGGTGACCATTCCCGCAACTGTGATCCCGATCACCATCGCGGCATTTGCTGCATATGCATTTGCGTGGATGAAGTTCCCCGGGAGATCTCTCTTGTTCGCCATCGTCATCGGGCTTCTAGTGGTGCCCTTGCAAATGACACTTGTCCCACTGCTCCGGCTCTACGGAGACGTAGGACTGACCGGAACATTTCTCGGTGTGTGGCTGGCCCACACCGGCTTCGGTCTCCCCCTGGCTATCTATCTCTTGTACAGCTACATGGCCACGCTGCCAAAGGACATCTTTGAGTCAGCAGCGATCGACGGCGCCAGTCACTTCACCACCTTTACCCGACTGGTCCTCCCACTTTCCTTTCCTGCCCTCGCTGCCTTCGCCATATTTCAGTTCCTCTGGGTATGGAACGATCTCCTGGTCGCGTTGGTCTTCCTCGGCACTGGCTCGGAAACCGCAGTCCTGACCGCACAGCTCAACGAGTTGGTCGGCAGCAGAGGTCAGGACTGGCACCTGCTAACGGCAGGCGCGTTCGTGTCAATGGTCGTCCCGTTGATCGTCTTCCTCAGCCTGCAGAGATTCTTCGTCCGCGGACTCCTGGCAGGCTCCGTCAAAGGATGATCCGTCAAAGGATGAGCGACGACGCCCTGGGACGGGCGAAGGGTATTGCGGACCCTCATCTGATGCTCGCTTTCGACCAGGTGACAGTTCCCGGCTGGCTGGCCGACCGCCTCGCCGACTCGCCTCCTGCCGGTGTCAGCCTGTTTCGGGAATGGAACATTGTCTCTCCGGATCAAACCGCAGAACTCACAACAGAACTCCAGCGCGCCAATGCGTCGAGCATGCCGCTCCTTATCGCCGCGGACCAGGAGGGGGGTCAATTGGTCACCCTGACCGGGTCGACGCCATTCGCCGGGAACATGGCGATCGGCGCAACCGGCGACACAGACCTTGCCTACCGCGTCGGCGTTGCCACGGGCCGAGAACTTCTGTCGGTGGGGATCAACACCAACTACGCGCCGGCTGTCGACGTGGCCACGCAGCCAGAGAACCCATCGTTGGGGGTGAGGAGTTTCGGGGACGACGCTGACGCAGTAGCGCGATTCGCCGGATCCATGGCATCAGGGCTCATTGATGGAGGAGTCCTGGCGAGCTCGAAGCATTTCCCCGGCAAAGGCGAAGCGCTCGTTGACCCGCACTACGACATGCCGGTCCTCAATCTCGACCGAGATCGCCTCGAGGCGGTAGAGCTTCTCCCTTTCCGGAGCGCAATCGAAGCGGGGACGCAGATTCTCATGGTCGGGCACTATGCCGTCCCAGCGATCACGAGCCATGATGATCTGCCGATCTCAGTTTCCCAAGAAGGCATCGACGGTCTGGCGCGTCAGGAGATGGGCTTCGAGGGAGTGATCATCACCGACGCGCTGGACATGGGTGCCCTCGATCAAGGCCCGACTCAGGTAGTCGAAATCATCGCGATGATGCGGGCCGGCATAGATCTGCTGCTGTGCATGCCTGATCCGGCGCTCCAAGAGCGTGTCAGGTCAGCGGTTGAAAGGGGCTTTTCGAGGGGCCTGATCCCCGAGGCCGCCCTGGCCGCTTCAAGAAAACGGATTTCGGATCTCAGATCCGCGATCAAGGAGCCCGTGATCGATCCGACGCTGGTGGGCAATGCCGAGCACGTCGCCCTCGCATCGGAGCTCGCCACGAGGGCAACAACCCTCATCCGCGACAAGCATGGCGTTCTCCCCTTGATCACCGGTACCGAGCTTTCCATCTTCTGCATCGAGCCGACTCCCGCGAATCTGACTCCCGCCGACACAACCGAGCTATACCCGCCCACGATGGCGAAGGCGTTCAGATCATTCCATCCAGCCGTCACGGAGCTTGTCTATCCGCACTCCCCTAGCGAACAGGACATTGCGGGTCTCATCTCCCAGGCTCGCCAACACGACGCTGTCGTAGTGGGGACCGTCTTCGCCGGCGAGAGTCAGGCCGATCTGGTCAATGCTCTTCTGCAAACCGACTTGTTGGTAATCACGGTGGCGCTTCGCACTCCTTTTGACTTGGCGATGTACCCGCATGCGGACATCCATATCTGCACATACAGCTCTCACGAGCCATCGATGCGGGCGCTGGCTTCCGCAGTGTTCGGTGAGACCGCATTCCAGGGCAGGCTGCCCGCTGCGATTCCCGCCCTTTACCCGACCGGCCATGGAATGGTCCCATGACGGTATCCGAAGCACCGGAGGACCGACAGTGGGAATGATCGATGAGATTCGGGAACAACCTCTCGTTCTCAGCCACGCGATTGAGGTGAATGTGGGCCCAGCCGCCGAGGTGGCGAATCTATTGGCAGACTCAACTCACGCGATCATCGCTGCTCGGGGGACCTCGGATAATGCTGCCCGCTACGCCCAGTATGTCTGGGGCACCCGCAATCAGTCCTCTGTCGGCCTCACCACTCCTTCTCTCTTCTCGGTCTACGAGAGACCGCCCAGCCTGGCTGACGCACTCGTTGTTGGGATATCGCAAAGCGGCCAGTCCCCTGACATCGTTTCCGTATTGGCCGAGGGTCGACGGCAGGGTCGACCGACCGTTGCCATGACGAATGACGCTCGATCTCCCCTTGCTGCACACGCCGACGTCGTCCTCACACTTGTAGCCGGGAAGGAGAAAGCCGTTGCAGCCACGAAGACCTACACCTCCCAACTAGCCCTTGTCGCCCTTGTCTCGGCGATCCAGACCGAAGGCATGGAGTCGCTCGCCGAGATTCCCACTGCAGTCGAGACGGTGGTGCATACCGAGGACGAGATCATGGACGTTGCCGTGCAGTTTGCCGGGATTGAGCACTGCGCGGTGTTGGGCCGCGGCTTCAATCATTCAAC
>CAXMPS010000430.1:0-1539 GCA_964194995.1 uncultured Gammaproteobacteria bacterium
ATCAGCCAGAGCAAAACGGCGTGCAGAAGGAATGTGGCATGACGTAACCAGAAAGGCCTTGACCGAGGCCGCGATAGAGAAGCGGACATTCGAGCATCCCGCTACCAGCATCGGAGCAATTCCCTTAGACTGCTATTACTCCAGCTGGAGGCTTCCCGTGAGCGAAGAGGGCGTAGAGCGGAGGCTGACCACCATCCTGGCTGCCGACGTTGTCGGTTACAGCCGCCTCATGGCTGCCGACGAAGCCGGAACGCTCGCGCAGCTCAAGACCCATCGCAAAGAGCTTATCGGGCCTAAAACCGCCGAGTACCACGGGCGAGTGGTCAAATTGATGGGCGACGGCACGCTGATGGAGTTCGGCAGCGTCGTAGACGCCGTTCACTTCGCCGTCGATGTGCAGAGAGCCATGGCCCTGCGCAACACTGATGTCCCAGAAGACCAGCGCATCATTTACCGAATGGGCATCAACATCGGCGACATCATCGTCGAGGGCGACGACATTTACGGCGACGGAGTTAATATCGCCGCCAGGTTGGAGGCAATAGCCGAGCCCGGCGGCATTTGCGTCGCACGCAATGTCTACAACCAGGTCAAGGCCAAGGTCGCAGTCGATTTCGAGGACCTGGGCGCGCAGCAGGTAAAGAACATCCCGGAGCCGGTCCCGACTTACAGGGTTCGGGTGCCGAGCACCCCGTCCCGCGAAACCACCGAACCAGCCGAGAAGCCGTCGGAAGCCGGAACCCATTTGGACGAAGAACCGGGGAGACCGGAGGACCTCGAAATCGACCTCTCGCTTCCCGACAATCCCTCGATCGCGGTGCTGCCCTTCGCCAACATGTCCGCCGATCCCGAGCAGGAGTACTTCTCGGACGGCATCACCGAGGATATCATCACGGCGCTGTCGAAGATCGGCAGTCTCCTGGTCGTCGCCCGCAATTCCACATTCACCTACAAGGGCCAGGCCGTCGATGTGAAGCAGGTGAGCCGCGAGCAGGGCGTGCGCTACGTGCTGGAGGGCAGTGTCCGCAAGGCCGGCAACCGGGTGCGGGTCACCGCCCAGCTGATCGACGCCACCACAAGCCATCACCTGTGGGCCGAACGCTATGACCGTGACCTCGAAGACATATTCGCGGTCCAGGACGAGATCACCAGGGAGGTCGTCGTCGCGCTCGATATTCGTCTGAGTGGTGGCGAACAGACGCGCCTTTGGTCCAGCGGCACCAAGAATCTGGAGGCTTGGGAGTGCGTCAGACTGGGTGTGGAACATCTCAACCGGTTATCCCCCGAGAGCAACATGGAGGCGCAACGATTGTTCAAGAAGGCGGTCGACCTGGATCCGAATTATGCCATCGGGTGGGTCATGCTGGGGGGGACCTATTTTCATCTGTCTGACGTGGGGACGGGATTCCGTTCCAAGGAACAGCGAGAAGCCATGCTCGACTCTACCGTGGAGTGCGGGCAGAAAGCGCTCGAGTTGGACCCGTCATGTGCTGATGCCTATTCCCTCTTAAGTCTTTGCCACCTGTCGAAGGGTGAGCA
>CAXMPS010000431.1:0-1685 GCA_964194995.1 uncultured Gammaproteobacteria bacterium
GACCCAGATGGGTATACGCGGTGTCTGGACAGGGGTTGGTACGAACCTGGCACCTTCGACCGTGTAGTACGTGCCGCGATGGTTCACGCGCTCGCCCGTCCAGAGCTGTGTGATCACGTCGAGTGCCTCATCGAGCATCGCGGCGCGCTCCTTGTGAACAGTGTTCTCGCCCATGTTGTCGAACTCTGGCGCGCCCTCACCGCTTCCGACCCCCAACACGAACCGACCTCCGGACAGTTGGTCGACGGTTGTCGTTTCGCGTGCGAGCTTCTGGGGGCGCCTTCTGGGTACTGGCGTTACGGTTGTCCCGATCGCGATAGTGGTGGTGGCCTGTGCGACAGCGCCGAGCGCGACCCAAGGGTCGACCATGGTGTTCTCGAATCCCCCGATGTGATCCCAGATGAAGAAGCCGTCCCAGCCACTTGCCTCGGCGTCGGTCGCAAGGGACACCATGGCGGTCGGATCGCCCCACGAGCCGAAGTTGGGGAGGTAGAGACCTGTGTTCATCCCCACACTCTATGGCTCACGGATCGTGCATCTCGAAGCTCGGCTCGCGGCATAGCACGCTTTCGGCGTTGGGTTCAGTCTGATAGCCGGAAGACCAGCGCTCCCAACCGGCAATATGGGCGGTTCGCCCGTGACAGCGCCGGTAGCGCATATGTGCCGATATGCGCTACCTGATGGCAGGTTCAGCCAAGGTCCGGAAATGAGATCCCGGCGAGGATATCTTCGGCGACGGGGAGGAACTCCTCCCACTCCTCGGTGTGCGCTCCGACGGTGATGAGCAGTGAGCCAGCGGGAGTCTCGAGGATGACGAAGCGCATGATCTGGTTGGCTTCGAGGTGCCACTCCTGCGAGTCGCTGCCAAGGGTTGAATCAGTGGTTGTCCAGAGACCTGCGTTTGCCTCGACGACTGCGTCGATCTGAATCCCAGGAAACCCAGCAATCTCCACGGCAACCGGATCACCGAGGGTGAGTTGCCGCTTCTCTTCCAATTCCTCGACGATCTCCTCGGTACCTGCTCTGAGCCAGATGTTGTGGATGGCGACGCCTCGGTACGGGCTAAGTCCTTGGAGGTCGTTGCGAGGGCGTCGGTTCTGGATCCCGGTGCTTCGTGGATCCTGGAAAGGACCGATGCGCCTGGTCTCGATCGTGTACATCACCGTCGGTTCAAACACAGTGGTGACGTACTCACCGGGTTCGAGGAACCCGCCAGCGGGCAATGCCTGAGACCCAACCTCTACCGAAGTCACTGTCGTCGTCGTATCGGAGGGCTCAGATGTTGACGGTTCAGGGACGCTGGTGGCTCTTGATGTCGTTGGTGTCGCCTCGGTGCCGCACCCAGCGAGTAGCAGAACGAAGACGGCGATCGCTAAGCCCCCCAGAGCGTTTCTACCGTGCCGCATACAGGTACGTCCCGTTGAGATCCCAGGACACTACCTCCCGAGGGTCACACGATGCAGCCGATCAGCTAGCGCATAACCGGCAATATGCGCTCCCTCGTGAACTCTCTCAGCTAGCGCATATGTGCCGATATGCGCTACCTCAGTCGAGGTCGGTGAACGAGATTCCGGCGAGGATTTCTTCGGCGACGGGTAGGAAGTCGTCCCACTCCTCAGCGTCCGCACCGATGGTGATGAGAAGTGACCCGGCGGGTGTGTCGAGGATGATGAACCGCATCATCT
>CAXMPS010000432.1:0-1138 GCA_964194995.1 uncultured Gammaproteobacteria bacterium
GGGGGTTGAGATCGTGCGGGGGGTCGGATGGTCTCGTCTTGTGGCAGGAACGGAGGAGGTATGGTCAAGGGCGATCCGGCGATGGAGCCGGGCGTAGTTAGAGGAGTTGTGCGAGATGATTGTGGTTGCCGTTCAGCATCCAGAGGCGGACTATGACGCGTGGAAGGCCGTCTACGACGAGGCGCATCCCGGAACGTTTGGTGCGTTGTTCGCCCGAGTGAACCGATCGGTGGACGATCCAAACCTGGTTGCGGTCGTTGCTGGTTTCGAATCGGTGGAGGCAGCCCAAGGAATGATGGACAACCCTGATCTCAGAGCATCGATGGACAGGGCAGGTGTAACGGCCGCTCCTCGTATCGAGATGTATGAAGAGGCCGAGTCGGTTCAGTATTAGGCATCGCGGTCTCGGTTCCTTCTGCGAGGCTGATCGAACGCCTACCGGCGACCGAACGCATCGACTAGCCACAGACCCAGGCACACGTCAAAGACACGTAGCGCATATCCGGCAATATGGGCGGTCGGCCTCGGCCTGTCAGGTAGCGCATATGTGCCGTCATGTGGGGGCCTGCGCCGTATGCGTCCTGTCCTGAGGTGGGTCTATCTGCAGGGGAGTTGCAGGTCAATCCCGAGGAGTCCAGCCTTTTCAGCGATGGGTAGACAGGCGTCGTCGAAGCTGACCGTGAGGAGGATGGTGTCGACTTCCTCAAGGGGTGGCAGCCGCTACTGCGTCGACGAGTTCGTCTTTCGCTTCAACGATTGACATCATTTCGGCGAGGTAGCTGGTGTGGATCCCCGCCAGCGAGGCGGGTGGTTCAAGATCGGATACGATCTCATAGCTTGTGGCCATGGCGGTCATGATCAGATTGAGTCCTTCGGCGAATGCTGGGCCGTCGAACTCCGCTTCCTCTGACAAAGCAGGGTTGTCGGAAAACACGACTTCAAACGCTTCCTCGAGGTCACTGAACGAATCTTGGACGGCGGTGAGATAGGCCTCTTCCTCCGGTGTGGCCGCGCTGCCGACCTCAACCGGGGAGCCTGCAAGAGTGCTCAAGAAGTTCGCATAGAAAGCGTCGGGGTCGTCAACGCTGATGGCGACTGTCACCCGGTTCCCTTCGCCGCTTGCGGTGTTGCCGTCGTC
>CAXMPS010000433.1:0-1865 GCA_964194995.1 uncultured Gammaproteobacteria bacterium
AAGGACGGTCCGTCGGTCTTCGACGTCAAGCTGCTGCTCGACGTGGAAGATCAGCCGGGTCTGCTGCTGAAGGTGGTCGCGGCGGTTGCCGAGGAGAAGACCAACATCAAGAACGTCGAGGCCACGACCGATGAGACCCCCGATGCGCAGATCTCGATGGTCGTCGAGGTCTCCGATCGCAAACACATGGAGCGAATCCTCAGTAGAATCCGCCGCATCAAGGGTGTCCGCGCCGCCCAGCGCGCAATCCATTGACCGCGCTTTCGGGCGCTCAGCTGACTGCTTTCTCGACCTTGCCGCTGCGCAGGCAGCGGGTGCAGATGCTGATCCGGCGGGTGGCTCCCTTCTCGGTGCGGATTCGAATACGCTGAAGGTTGGGCCGCCAGATCCGGTTCGTCACATTGTGGGCGTGGGACACGTTGTGCCCGAAGACTGTCTTCTTCCCACAAATCTCGCAATTACGAGCCATGATTCCCCACCGAATCCCCGGGTGCAGGGCTGCTGCCGGCCGAGAACCGCGCATCGTAGAGGACCGCCCGGGGCCTGTCAAGGTCGTTGAATAGGGCGCCGAGAATCGAACTGGCCGCCAGCGGTTGCCATCGTCCAACAGGCTCCTATATTACAACTCCATGGGAAGTTCCCGATTTGCTCGGACCGTACCGGCGGCATTGCCGGCCGAGGGGCCGCCAGCGCGAGAAAATCCCGGCCAGGCACCTGGCAAGGCTCTGCAAATGACCGAGAGTTGTTTTTTCTTGACTATCCATCGATCAATGACATAGCGTGGCCAAAGGTGTGGGAAGCCGGGTCCCCACGCCTCAGCCACCCGGGGTAGACAATGCTGTTCGGACGTAGTCGGGGTCTGGTCGGATTGGACATCGGTGACAGCTCGATCAAGGTCATCGAGCTGAAGGAGAACAAGGGCGGCTGGGAGGTCCTGAAGCTCGGCTGGGAACCCCTGTCCTCCGAGGCCATCGTGGACGGGGCCATCATGGACTCCCAGCTGGTCTCCGAGATCATCCAGCGCCTGTTCGAGCGCTGCAGGATCAAGTCCTCGTCCCCGGTCTCGACAGCGCTCAGCGGACACTCGGTCATCGTCAAGCGCATCAGTCTCCCGGTGATGAGCGACGCGGAGCTCGCGGAGTCCATTCGGTGGGAGGCCGAGCAATACATCCCGTTCGATATCGAGGACGTGAATCTGGACTACATGATCCTCGAGGGCTCGAGCCTGGCAGGCGAGGGCAACATGGACGTGCTGCTCGCGGCGGCCAAGAAAGAAAAGATCAACGATTACATCAACGTGATCAATCAGGCGGGACTCAATGCGGGCACCGTGGACATCGCCGCCTTCGCGATGCAGAACGCTTTTGAAGCCAACTACGACTTCGGGCCCGACCAAGTCATCGCCCTGGTCGACATCGGGGCCGCCGTTTCCTCCATCACCGTGCTCTACGGCGGGACCTCGGTGTACTGGCGTGACATCAACATCGGAGGCAATCAGTACACCGACGCCATTCAAAAAGAAATGAACCTGTCCGGCGAACAAGCCGAACAGCTCAAGCGCGGCGAAGAGGTCGAGGGCATTCAATACGAACAGGTCTTGCCGATCCTCTCGTCGGTCAATGACGACATCGGGAAGGAGATCCAGAAGACGCTTGATTTCTTCAAGCAGATCTCGGCAACCGATCGGCTGCTCGATCGGGCCTACCTGTGCGGCGGTACCTCTCAGGTACAGCACATCAAGACGTCGCTGGGTGAACGCCTGGACGCCGAAGTTGAATTGTTGAACCCGTTTCGCAAGATCACCCCTGCCGGACGGGACGCCACACCGGAGCTCATCAACGAGATGATGCCCACTGCATCTGTCG
>CAXMPS010000434.1:0-1007 GCA_964194995.1 uncultured Gammaproteobacteria bacterium
CTCGTTCCCTAGAACAACTCGACCTTGATGTTCAGCTTGCCGGGCGAGACCGTAAGGCTGTCGATCAGCGCCTGGATGGATCGTTGGGTCTCGATCAACCCCTGATACAGCGTGGTGTCGGTCACCAGTTTGCCCAGCGTGCCCTTGCCCCTGCTCACGTTGAGGAGGAGCGTGTCCATCCGGGCCGTGACCGCGGTGAGTTGCCGGGTCATGGTGTTCAACCCGGCGGCGGTAGAATCGAAATTGCTGAGCATCTCCTCAAACTTGGGACTGGCGAGGGCACTGTCTACCCGAGTGGTCAGACGCCGCATGGCCGCCAGAGTCCGGGTGAGTTCTCCTACCGGCCCGGTGACCGTGTCGGCCAGCACCCGAAACATTGCCTGCGATGCCTGGAAGGTCTCGTGCAAGTCTTGCGACAACCGCGTGGTGAACAGGATCGCCATGCTGTCCATGAGCGCCTCGGCTCTCCCCATCAAGCCAGACCCCAGGTCCGTCAATCCCCCGGTCAGAGAGCCTGGGATCTCGCCGCCGTCCGCCAGCGGCGTGGCTGAAGTCCCGGGGTGATAGTCGAGCACCACGTCACCGATGAGTCCGATCGAGGTGATGGAAGCCGTCGCGTCTTCCCGGGGCATGACGTCCGGGTTGGACAGGTTCAGGCGCACGGCAACGTCGCCTACCCCCCTGAAGTCGATTCGCTCCACATTCCCCACGTCGACGCCGGACACCCTGACGGACGATCCGCGCTTGAGGCTTCCGACGTTGGCGAACGTTGCAGTGTAGAGGTTACCGCCGCCGAATGACCGGCCCTGGAGCCAGAGGGTTCCGGCCACGAACGTGACCACCGCCACCAGCACCATGCCCCCGACAGCCGTTGCCTGCTTATAGTGCAGATCCATTAGGTACTCTCACGCCGCAAAAGAAGAGTCTTCGAAGTCGCGCTCGAGGAAGGCTTTGACCTTGGGGTGAGTCGATTCCATGAACTCCTCCTTGGTCCCTTCCAGAACCAC
>CAXMPS010000435.1:0-5823 GCA_964194995.1 uncultured Gammaproteobacteria bacterium
GAAAGCCAACCAAACAGGCGGCAGGCACTTCAAGAGCCAACCGGCCAGCACCTCGACGCTACGGGAACACCCCATAACGTGCCCCCAGTCTCAATCAGGCACATATGCGCTAGCTGAGATGGCAGGCACGGAGCCGTGCCAGGCCCTTCACGTCCCCATCCCGTGTGTCGCAAGAAGGCTTGGGACCGCGGTCGGGTCTTGGGGTAGCCATGGTGCGGCGCCGTTGGGAGGCTGTGCTTGTTCGATGCGGTGCCGTATCTGTCCAACATAAGTGCCTGATTGAGACTGGGGGCACGTTATGGGGTGTTCCCGTAGCGTCGAGGTGCTGGCCGGTTGGCTCTTGAAGTGCCTGCCGCCTGTTTGGTTGGCTTTCTAACGAGGTGTCTTCCGGCTGGTGTCCTCGACTGTGGCGTGGCTCGAAAGAGGCGAGAGCACATCGACCCGAATCAGGCTTGCCCGCTGCGGTCTCCGTTTCTGAGAGAAAGGGCAGTGTCATGAGTGTGATGATCGGGATCGACCCGCATAAGGGGTCACATACCGCAGTGGTAGTCAACCCGGATGAGGTAGTGATCGACGAGACCCGAGTGAGAGCGACCGCCGACCAGTTGGGAGAGCTTCAGGAGTGGGCGTCGGGGTACACGGATCGGTGCTGGGCGGTCGAGTCGGCCCGTGGGATGGGCTATTTGCTGGCTCAGCAGCTGGTTGGGGCTGGTGAGCGGGTGATCGATGTGCCGGCGATGATGGCGGCCAGGGTGCGCCTGTTGGGATCGGGGAGGTCGCAGAAGAACGACCCGAATGACGCCAGGTCGGTGGCGATTGCGGCGTTGCGTCACCCTGGCTTGGCGATGGTTCACCGCGACGACCACACCCGAGTGTTGGGGTTGTTGGCGAAACGGCACCGAGACATCGCCCGGCTCAAGAACAAAGCAGCGTGTCGTCTCCACGCCCTGTTGGCAGAGCTCACCCCCGGCGGGTTGGCCACAGAAATGACGGTCAACAAAGCAAATCTGGTCCTCGCCAGTGTGGAGGTCACCGATGAGGTGACCCGGCAGCGGGTGGTGATCGCCACCGAGCTGGTCGACGACATCGGGCGGTTCGATGCCCAGATGCGATCCTCCAAGAGGCGGATCCGGGCCGCGGTTGTGGCTTCGGGTACCAGCCTGATAAACATCCGCGGGGTCGGACCGATCGGTGCCGCGATCATCCTGGGGTCCGTCGGTGACGTCGCCCGGTTCCCCACCGCGGGTCACTTCGCTTCATACAACGCCACCGCCCCCATCGATGCCTCCTCTGGTGAGCGCAAACGGCATCGGCTCAACCCGCGAGGGAACCGCAAACTCAACCACGCCCTCCACATCGCCGCGGTCTCCCAGCTCCGCTACCCCGGAGCAGGCCGCGACTACTACGACAAGAAACTCGCCGAAGGCAAAACCAGCAAGGAAGCAATCCGGGCATTGAAACGACGCATCTCAGACGTCGTCTACCGGCACCTCATCGCCGACGCCAAAGGCACCATCAACTGAACAGAAGGTGGGTCCGGGAGGACACCCAGGGACGACTCCTTGATCCAGCGTGGCCGGCTCAAACCCTGAAACACCGGCCCTTCGGATAAGTCACTCCCGGACCCGACACCAACACTACGCCCAACCCCGCCACCCGGCACGGGCCAACCCACCGCGCCCAAAACAATCCCTTGACACAAAGAGGCATCGTTCACGAGCACTATCTGAACGGGGCGATATCGCACATAGCGGGTGATCGGTGTGCAAGCTGTCGGCGGTTCGCCGGCAAAGGTCGTAGCTCGACTTGGGGACCATACTGACTGGTGTGACCGGCACCACGATGAGACTGATCAATGGGGCGATCATCGCTGTCACCGCGGTGGCGGTGGTCCTGATTCTCGGTGTCGGGCGAACCACCCCAGCGGCTCCTCTTGAGATCGTGCTTGGTAAGCCGTCACCGCAGACCTTTGTCGCCAACCGATCAACGGATCCCATCGTCGATGCCGAGGCCACCGCCGCGGCCCGAGAGGCGGCTGCGGCGGCGGTCGCACCGGTGGTGGTCACCTACCAACTCGGAGACACCATCGTGGAGGCGGAAGAGCCGATCAGCAGCGCACAGTTCGCGGCCATCATCGAACTCGAGTTGAACCAGCCTTGGAACCAGCCTTCCACCTCGGCTGGGATCGGCTGGCTGGTGGTGATTGCCGGGCTCGTGGCAGTGGTCTTCGCGACCGTGTGGTGGCGGGTCACTGGCGAACGGTGGTCGCATCCGCGCCACCTCCTCCCGCTAGCGGCCGCTTTCGTCGTCTCGGCGATCCTCGCCAGAGTCCTCACCAACATCGGCACCTGATGTTCAGCCCCCACTGACGCGTTCTCAGGCGAGCGCATAGGTGCCGATCTATCGCACTCGGTGAACGGGGCGTTATGGCGCATCGTGGTGGTGCTGCAGGAGTTGTGGCGCGGCAAGCCGTGGGACGCCCGGCCGCTTACCGTCGTGCAAGACCACTACGACTCTCTAGCCCTATGGATTCCTGAGGGCACGCGATACAAGTTGCCGACGACGCCTTCCTCGCGACCAAAAGCGGCGAGCCGGGCGGTGTGGATGGCGGAGTGCATGGTTGCGATGGATTGGGAGCTATCGGAGCATCACGAGTGTGGCTGTCCGACCTCCGAATGAAATCACGTATCGTGGTTGGCTAGGCTCGCTGACTCGCCATGACTCGCGGACTAGGGGCGATTGACTTCGGCCTCGAGGAGCGTGTCGAGGAGAAAACGGGAGAGGGAGTCTCTTGGTCCACAAGCTGTACAGCCTTGTGCGACGGATCACGCTCAGATTTGCGCATTTCATTGCCCGTCTGACACTTGGGCAGGCCGCGCTACTGGCTGTCGGCGTCGGAGGGGCCGGCTTCGGGGCCTACGTAATGAGCACCGCTTCGTCACTTGCCACCTGGCTAGGTGGCTTTTTGCTCTTCGTGTTCAGCTATCTCGTGGCCCTCCAACCGGCTCTCAAAGATGCGGCGGATGCGGCTGCGAAAGCGTCTCAACTGCTTCAGGTCGCCGGAGGGCTAGAGGACCTGATCACGGCAACCAAGTTGCGAGGCATCCTGGCAGCTGTCGCGTCAATCCACGAAGAGCCGCCGCGTAGCTCGCGGCTCCCAGACTTGCGAGGGGACGTTGTCAGCAGAGCCCTCCAATCCCTTGTCGACTATCTCGGCGACGGCAGCAAGGGTTTCGCCTTTCAGGCCATCGAGGCCGGTGAACTCACCGTCCTTGCTGTAGCGAGTAGCTCTCCGAAGACGAATGCGCAATGGGAACAAGCAGTGGACGATTGCGGTCTCTTGGTCCTGCTCGAGAAGGTCCTCGAGACTGGCGATCCTCTCGACCTTCCAGACCTCACGTCAACCTCGACAGGTCTGAGGGATGACGCTGCGGACAGGCTCGAAGCGGTTGCGATCTATAGCGCAGCGATAGCCTCACGCTACGTCAGCTACGGAGTTCTCGTTGCCTTCAGCCCACAACAGATCGAGCATCAGTCGAAGTGGCTAGTCGATCTTCTTGGCAACCTCATTGCCGCAGGGTACGCCTCGCCGATTTACTGAGGGGCGTACTCTCGGATCAGTTCGGCAACGCGAGTGAGCGCGGTGCGCCTTCCCTCCGTGGACGCCTTTCCGGCCGGTGTCGATGCGACAGCCTTGCGCAGCGTGGCTTCGGACCCGCCGTCTAGCCACTCATCAATGTAGGCAGGCAGGAACCCGCCTTCGTTGACGACTGGAACCGTCCAGACGACTTCAGTGTCGCCCTTCACTGCAACTCTCGTACCCACGGTGTCTTCGAACATAGTCCATCTCGCGCGCTCATGTGTGAAACGAGCCTGACGTGGCCTCATTCCCCGCCTGACTCCTGTCGGACAAATCGCCGAATCCCTTGAGGACTACCGGCTACATCGTTGTGACGTCCACCGCGGCCGCCTCACGCCTTGAGGCGGCAGGCAATATGGGCGGTTCGGATTTCGGCGACCTCGGGTCACATCACGGCCCGGTGCCCCAACGTGCCCCAATGTTCCTGGAGGGACTAGCCCTCCAGCCGGGGGATGCTATTTCCATCGTGGCGACCACTGAAGGAGGCGACGCTCATGTTGCCGACGCCCATCGGGCGGCCAGGGCCCGCCATAAGCGAGCGCCGAAGTGAGGATATGTGGGCTCTGGTGATGTGCGATATCCGCACCGATCAGGTGGTCTGGATTGGCCAGCTTCTGCGGCAAGCCATCCAGGTGGCGCGAGGTGCCCTTGGGGCAGCAGTCTGGCGGGTCGGTGGCCTGGCAGGTCCATTCTTCTATCGGCATTGGCCGCGGATAAGGTCTGGGGAATGGACAACCTTCGCCAAGGCCTCGAGAGGGCTGTCGACTTGATCGTGGCCTATCGAGAGGCGCTTTCGACAGCCCGAGTTGGGCCGGTGGCAACCCGCATGGAGGTTCTGGCATCGCTTCGAGCATCACTCCCGGACGCTCCTGCGTCCCTTGATGACGTTGTGAGCGAACTTCTTTCAGCCGCTGAACCAGGTTTGATGTCGTCGGCTGGTCCCCGGTACTTCGGATTCGTCGTGGGTGGTTCGCTCGACGCAGCCTTGGTCGCTGACGTGCTTGTCTCCGGGTGGGATCAGATCGCGTTCAACGAAGCCACCTCACCCGCAGCCCTAGCCTTCGAGGACGTCGCGGGCTCGTGGCTCAAGCAGCTTTTCGGTATCCCCGAGTCGGCTTCGACCGGCTTTGTAACCGGCGCTCAGGCCGCGAACACTGTTGGTCTGACAGCAGGCCGCTGGAAGGTCCTTCAGAGTCATGGGTGGGATGTCGGGCGCGACGGACTCAACGGTGCGCCGCCGGTGAGGGTGGTGGTCGGCGCCGAACGCCACGCCACGATCGACCGATCCGTCCGTCTGCTCGGGCTGGGCGAGAGCGCCATCGAGGAAGTCCCGGCGCGACCCAACGGAGCCATGGACGTCGACGCGCTCGGCGGTGTCCTCGCCGCCAAGCCACAGGGACCTGTGATCGTGTGCGCTCAGGCGGGCAACGTCAACACCGGCGCGTTTGACGATCTAGCGGCCATCGCCGGTATTGCGCGAGAGCATGGAGCATGGGTTCATGTCGATGGCGCCTTTGGGCTCTGGGCGGCGGCGAGTCCGCGCAGGCGCCATCTGGTCGATGGGATCGAACTTGCCGACTCTTGGGGATGTGATGGCCACAAGTGGCTCAATGTGCCGTACGACTCGGGATATGCGTTCTGCTCGCAACCCGATATCCACGCCACCGCAATGGGTTACACCGCGTCCTATCTCACAGGTCAGGTCGCTGGGAGGGTTTTTGGAGGTGGCGACTTTGTACCCGAGTCGTCCCGGCGCGCCCGAGGGTTCGCAACCTGGGCAGCGCTTCGGTCGCTTGGCCGATTGGGCGTTGCAGACCTGGTTGACCGGTGCTGCGACCTCGCCCGCCGCTTCGCCGCCCGGCTCGATGACATCGAAGGAATCGAAGTCGTCAACGAAGTGATCCTCAACCAGGTGCTTGTTCGTGTTGGAGACTCTGAAACAACCGACCGTGTGGCGCAGCAGATACAGCAGGATGGGACCGCCTGGATTGGTGCGACAACATGGCGAGACGAGCGACTATTGCGCATCTCGGTGTCCAACTGGTCTACAACCGAAGACGACGTCGATCTGTCGATCGAGGCGATCGATAAGGCCCGATCAACCCGCACTGCTCCTTGACATAAGAGATTCAATATGCGCTGTCTCGGATGTCGCTTTCTCTGGTCAGCGGACTGCTGCATGC
>CAXMPS010000436.1:0-2297 GCA_964194995.1 uncultured Gammaproteobacteria bacterium
GCCCGCGCCGTTTCCGTGTTCTGCCGAACCTCGGCCACCAGAAAGACCAGGGTTACGAGAACCGCGATACTGGCAACGATGTCAGCCAGCTTGCTCAGCGAGGATAGGTCCCGCCGCTTTCGACGCTTCGGCTCTTGGGTCATACCCCCACCTCTCCTTAGGGCCATCTAACTATCAATTCTGCTGCGAAGCCCGAACGAATCCACGTCCGGTTATGCCGCCCGGCTCGCAACCTAATCGCGAGTGACGAGGCCAGGAAAGCTGCACAAGCATTGAGGCGACCGCCTCGACGCCTTGGTGGTTACGCTGCCCGTGTGGGCCACACTAATCCGGTGAGGGCGGTAGGGTCCCGTTGCTGAGCTAATGACGCCGTCGTGTCGGGCCTAGGTCCCCCCTGACGAGGTGCTCCGATGGGACCCATTCCCAGGGGTCGGGGCCGGGGCTACGCAAGATGGGCTCGTCGGCCTCTTGATGTCGCGGTTCGTGGACCCGACGGGACGAGCCCAGACCCTCAGTCCCCCTCATCTCCAGCCCCTAGAGGCAGGGGGACACTGTACCACCACGGACTCGAAGCCGCGTTGTTCGATGGGTACGGTGTACCGCCCCGAAGTGGAGTTGCCCCCGTTCAGTGGACAGGTTTGGACTTGAGATTCAAGCGGCCGGGGCGTGAGTCCTTTCGTAGTTGAGGGGTGACATCTGGCCGAGGGCGGAGTGCCGTCGGTGGGGATTGTACCAGGCCTCGATGAAGTCGAACACGGCCATCTTGGCCTCGGCCTGGTTTCTGAAGCGCTTGCGGTGGATGAGTTCGGTCTCGAGGGTCGCGAAGAAGCTCTCGCACATCGCGTTGTCGTAGGCGTCGCCGACCGAGCCCATCGAAGGCCGGACGTTCGCGTGCTTGCACCGCAGCCCGAACGCGATGGACGTGTACTGCGTGCCCTGGTCGCTGTGATGGATCACGGTGTCTGGTCTACGTTGCCATAAGGCCATGTTGAGCGCCTGAAGGACGAGCTCGGTCCTCAGGTGGGTCTCCATCGACCAGCCCACAACACGGCGACTCCAGGCATCGACGACCACAGCCAGGTACAAGAAGCCGTTCCAGGTCGGCACATATGTGATGTCGGCCACCCAGAGTTGATCGGGACCGCTGACGTCGAAGTTGCGCTCCACCAGATCGGGCGCTGGGCGGGCGTCCTTGGATCGCTTCGTCGTTCGCCATTTCCTGCGCCGCGTAGCGCCCTGCAGGCCGTTCAGCCTCATCAGACGCCCGACGCGTTTGTGGTTCACCCGCCAGCCATCGTCCCTGAGCTCGGCGTACATGCGGGGTCGGCCGTACGTCCCACGGCTGAAGGCGTGGATCTCTCTCAACCGTGCAAGAAGGCGCTCGTTCCCAACGGCCCGGGTCGATGGAGGCCGGTCTCTCCACGCGTAGTACCCGCTGGGGGAGACACCCAGTACCCGGCACATCTTCTTCACGCTGAACTCGGCCTGGTTCGCCCTCACGAACTCGAACGCTTCGCTGGCACCGATTCGGTCTCCTGAGCAAACCAGGCTGCGGCTTTTTTTAGGATCTCCCGCTCGATCCGCAGCTGCTTGTTCTCGCGCCGAAGACGACGCAGCTCCTCTCGTTCTTCCGACGTAAGCCCGTCGCTTCTGACTCCCAAGTCGATGTCGGCCTGTTTCACCCAGTTGTGGATCGTCTGAGCAGTCGGTTCGAACTCTCGACTCAGTTCTTCAGGCGTGCGTCCCGCTCTCACCAACTCGATCATCTGCTGCCGGAACTCCAGCGGATACGGTAATCTCGTTCTTGGCATCGTGGACTCCTCTCTCCAATGAGATCAGGTGTCCACCGTCAGGGGTCAACTCCAGTCCATGTCTTGGACCGGACCGGCCAGCGGAAGTGCCAGCCGCAACACCGGGTCAGACGGCACCGCCACGTTTACGGCTTCGCGAATCCGGGGCCTCGGCGCGGTGACGTTCACGGTCGCCGGCGTGTCTCACGGCAGCTTCGCCTATGACGCCGGTCGCAACACCGATGCCGACGGCGACAGCGACGGTAACGTGATCGCCGTCGAGCCTCCCAATCAGGCGCCGAAGGCTAGCTTTACCGAGGTCTGTGATGAGTCCGGTTGCGTCTTCACGGACCTGAGCACGGACGCCGATGGCACGATCGAGGGCTGGCTTTCGGCTTTCGGGGACGGATTCGAGTCCATCGAGCAAGAGCCCGTACACGCCTACACCCTACCGTTCTTCTACTTCGTCACCCTGACGGTCACTGACGACAAGGGTGGCACCGATAT
>CAXMPS010000437.1:0-1683 GCA_964194995.1 uncultured Gammaproteobacteria bacterium
CCCCACCACGAGTCCGTCTTTGAGACGGACTCGTCGGTTCTTGAGGTTGACGATGGTCGCTGCAGAGGCAGTCAGGACTATGGCCAGCAACGAAGTTCCCTGCGCCTCACGCTGGGGTAGCCCGAGGAAGAACACCAAAGCGGGCACGATGATCACGCCGCCGCCGACACCGGCCACACCTGCGAAGAAGCCAGCAGCCAGGCCGATTGCAATCGCTACGAGCACCTCGGAGGCGTTTGTCATGTCGCCGGCGCCGGCAAGTGGATCTGCGCCGCTGATCATGCGGACGGCCGCAATCAGAAGGACGACTCCGAAAACAATGCTCAAAGCTCTGGAGCTCATCCGATTCATCAAAGACGCCCCAACAACCGAGCCGACAACACCGCCGAGGCCAATAAGAATCCCGAGAGTGACATCGATCTGCCCCTCGGCTCCCCAACTCCATGCACCTGCAGCCGCGATCAGAACGATCGCGGCGAGTGACGTTGCGTGGGATCTATGGCGGTCAAAACCGACCGCAAGAAGAAGCGGAACAAGGACTATCCCTCCCCCAATGCCGAGCCCTCCACCAACCACGCCCGCAGCCAGACCAACCAGGATGAGCTTCCAGGCCGCAGGTGTGAGATCGCTATTCATGGGGCTGGCGACGTTAGCCCCGCACACCCCGGCGACCGCTAGATTCACCTGTGATGGCTGACCTGAGATTCGGAACCTTCCTCGCCCCGAACATGCTGCCCGTCTATCAAATGATCGCCGACGAGGTGGGCAAGGGACTCGGGATGACAACCGAGCTCATTGTCGAAACCGACTACGAGAACTGTCGTAAGGACGTGAACGATCTCTGCTTCGTCTGCAGCCTCCCGTACGTCACGTTCGAGCGGGAGGGAGTCTCACCTGCGGTCCCAATCGCCGCACCCGTGCTCGAAGGCGACCGATATCAAGGCAAACCCATCTACTTCTCCGACGTCATCGTCCATCGGGACAGTGACCTCCATACTTTCGAGGATCTCCGCGGCCACTCCTGGTCCTTCAATGAGCCCCTCTCCCAGTCCGGCTATGGGATCGCCCGCTATCACCTGGTCGAGCTTGGCGAGACTCACGGCTTCTTTGGCGAGGTGATAGACGCCGGATTCCATGAGACGTCGATCCGAATGGTGATGAACGGCCAGGTCGACGCATCGGCGATCGACTCCCAGGTCCTTGGAGTCGAGTTGAGGGATCACCCCGAGTTTTCCGATTCGCTTCGGATCGTCGACGCGCTCGGCCCGTCGACGATTCAACCGGTCGGAATTTCTAAGAGGTTCCCGCCTTCTTTCCACGACCGAGTTCGCGAAATTCTCCTGTCGCTCCACAAGGACCCCGAGATCAAGGAACGTCTCGGCCACGGGATGGTGGAGAAATTCGTCGGCGTCGGCCCGGACTCCTATGACGACATCCGGCGGATGCTCGATGCCTGTGAATCGGCCGGATTCATGGTGCTGAAGTGACGGTCAGCCCTTCAATGACAGCTGACGCGACTTGACCCGTTAGCCTCGCTCGGCAAATGCGAATTGCGGTTCCCAGAGAAGCCTCCGGAGAGCGACGCGTCGCCATAACCCCTCAGGTTGCGTTGCGGCTCATCGAGCAACGCCACCAGATTGCGATCGAGACGGGAGCGGGAGTGGGAGCCGGATTCGCCGACGA
>CAXMPS010000438.1:0-1870 GCA_964194995.1 uncultured Gammaproteobacteria bacterium
ACCCCTGTCTGAGTGATGGATCAGGTCGGTGGTGATGTTTCGCCTCAACGCAGCTGCGACGCAGGATGGTCACGCCAAGGAGGAAACGAAACCCATCCAGAGGTCACGAAAGGACACGACGGACGGACTGAAACCGCTGCACCGCCTCGCCTAAGGACACGCGAGGTCACCAGCGAACATGAGACCGGTCGGACTTTCAATCCGAAGTGTCTGGGTTCGAGTCCCACCGGGCCCACCCAGTGGAGACTCCGGAATCGATCGCAGCCGAGTTCAACGACGCCATCAACGAACGCGACATCGATCGCTTGGCCTCACTGATGACCGACGACCACACGTTCATCGACTCCGCCCGGAGGCACCTTCCGAGGCAAGACGGAGGCCGTCAAGGCGTGGACTGCATTCTTCGAGGCCTTCCCCGACTACCGGAACGTCTTCGAAGTGACGACCGCCGAGGACGACGTGGTTGCGACGGTTGGGCGCTCAGTCTGCTCCAGCTATGAAGAACTCGACGGCCCTGCGCCCTGGACCGCAACAGTGCGAACTGGCCGCATCGCCGAGTGGCGGGTGTACGAAGACACCGCCGAGAACAGGCAGCACCTCGCTATCGCAGATAGAAGAGCTAACAAGGCAGTTCGATTCAATTGGAACGCAAGCTGAGCGAGCTCAGGACCAGATTGACCTCGGGGACCAATTGATGACGGCGAGCGTGAGATCCGAGGACTACATAGAGACAGAACGCGCGGCCCACCTCGGTGAAGAAGAATTGAGCGCCGGACTGACCGGGAAGCGGCCTCTGCATCGTGTGGGGGGCAAAGTCATCCGCCGACACGGTGGGGACTCCCGACGAAGAGAAAAGTGCCGTCCCTATTGATTCGGAGCCGTACTCGAAAAGGACGATCAAGAGATTGTCCGCGATCATGACCTCAACCGCACCAGATCCGAAGTCTCCACGGTCTTGCGCCAGCGGGAAATTGGCCAGGTGGACGACCGGCTCGACCTTTTCCGGCGATTCGGAAAGCGTCCCAATTCCGGAGGACCGCCGATAGATCTCTCCATCCCATCCCGGGGGGACGTCGACCTCTATGCCATGCGCAGTCAGTTCCACGATCTGCCCCTCAACGGATAACCCAGACGATGGCACTCAGTGCCGCCGCGGCTTGAGCTCCCACGACAAGCAGACGCGCCGAGGTCAACCCGTCCTGGAGTCTGCGAAGAGCTAGGCGAAGTGTGCTCGGGTCGCGGGCACCGGCGACCAGGAAGATCGCCATTGCCCGAGCCAATCCGAAGATCCCACCCACTACAGCGCCAAGAACAAGAGATCCGGACAGCATCGTCAAGGCGATCGTGGTGTACACCGACGCGGTGGTGACGATGGTCACGACGCCCAGGCCGAGCTGAAACCCGAACCCCAATCCGTAGACCCATCCGCGGTACTTTGCGAGCCAGTTCTCGTCGACCTGGCGGTGGACCGAGGGTGGCTGACGGCTGGCGATGTCCAGCACCGCCCCGACAAGGCATACGCCAATCACCGCGATTGCCCGCCAGTTGCCTGAGGGCAGAACCGAACCGATCAACCCGCTGACCGACCCAATTGCCACACCCCCCATCAGCGACCCCAGCAGGTACCAGCTCACCGTGACCCAGAATCTCTGAAGTCGCGACCGCTCGCCGAGCGGGTTGATGCTGGACAGCATCGACTCCCCTCACGGGGACCAGGTCGATCTCCAGCCTGCGGCGGCAGCCACCAAGATGGCCGTCCCGGCAATGGCGACCGATGGCATCAGCCCCCGTCCTCTCCCGGTGCGGCCACGGGGTAGAGGCTCGGATGGCCGGGGCCGATCCCCGCTCGCTTCAGTTCGGCATCGGCCGC
>CAXMPS010000439.1:0-1910 GCA_964194995.1 uncultured Gammaproteobacteria bacterium
CGGGGACATCACCTCGGCTGCGGTCATCACCGACCGCGACACTGGCCAGTCCCGCGGGTTCGGCTTCATCGAGCTATCCGATCAGGCCCTCGCCGGAGACGCCATCGGCAAGCTCAACGGGTATGACTGGGATGGTCGCCAACTCACTGTAAACGAGGCTCGCCCCCGGCAGGAAAGGAACTGATCGTCGCCGAAACGCACGACGAGCGACGTCGCTCAAACCGCTCGAATACGGAGCCATCTGTGTGGTGACGACCGACGACCAGCAGGTTGTCACCGGACGGTTCCTCGGTATCGAGGTTGCCCACCGCTCCATCCTCGGTTGAATCGCACGCCCACATCCATTCCATCCGGGTGGAGTGGGTGCTTGCGGCATCGGGACCGCGGCGGGCCGCCTGAGGCTAACGCCGTTGACGGTTGACGCTCCGGAAGGAGGCAAGACATGTTCAGCAAACTCAATGTAGGAAACATCAACTTCCAAACCACCGCGGCCGATCTGCGGACCCTCTTTGCCCAGCGAGGAGAAGTCAAGGAGACGCAGGTGGTCACCGACCCTCATAGCGGCAGATCCCGTGGGTTCGGTTTCGTCGAGGCAACACCAGACGAGGCAAACACCGCGATTAGTGCGCTCGATGGCCACGACGTCGACGGACGTGACATCACCGTTGCCATAGCCAAACCGCGGTCACGTTGATGTCACGGGGAACACAACGGATCGACACCGCAACACAACGTTGTCTGGGCTGCGGTCATCCTCGCAAAGAGCATCGCGAAGCCGAGTGCACCGTCCCAAAATGTGCCTGTGTCGAATACCGGCTCCCATCCGACGACAAGTCGACCGTTCAGACACCGTCGTGACGATCACTCACCCCGCTCACAAGTCGCAATCATCTCCTAGCGAGAATCCCCAACTCTCGCCGAGGTGTTCCGTTCACGCCTTGAGGCGACGACCGCGAATCCGAGGTTCAACGTCTGATCGGCCTCGGGGCTGCGGAGATTCCCTGGGACAACCGCCCACCTAATGCCGACTACGTAGTGATGGCCGACCCGGAAGGCAATCGGTTCTGTGTCATCGACGATTAGCCAATCGTCGATCGAGATCGGCAGTGGCTGACTATCAGATAAGGTCCTGAGCCGCCGGAGGTGGCTGCCGGCGCGGTGCACAGCGGCTACCCAGGTAGCGAAATCGCAGCCGATGTCTACCGGTTGTTGTCCGAGCGATGACTGTCTCCGAGCGAGAGATTCTGATTGTGAATCTGTGTGCCGTTATCCCTCGATGATGTCTCGGAGTTCAATCGGCTCATCACAGGTCGCCGCCTCATCACTCACTCGGGTGTAGACATAGTGACCTATCGCCTCCACGCTGTGGAGGTCCCGGTCCGGGCAATGTGAGTCATGGCACCGCTGGAGTGCTTCAAGCGAATCCTCGTCCACGGGCGGCCACGCGACCCCCATGCAGGCGGCGAAATCTGCGTTCCGTCGATACGTGTGACCGGGTGGGCCGACAGCGGCAGCCAAGGCCACAGCGACCACAACTACCATCACGACGGCCAACGCAACCCGCATCATGCAACGCTGCCACTGCCAGCTAGACGACGCAAATCGCCAACGTCAGCGGTACCAGCCGCTGCAGATGGATGTCACCCAACAGGTAGCGCATGCGTTGGGATGGGGCTTGTTGGACTGGGGGTCAAAAGGTCGCCGGTTCAAATCCGGCCAGCTCGACCGAGAGGGATCGCGGCGGGCTTGATCGCCGCCGTAGAGGCAGCATGGCTGGCCGGAGGCGTCACCAGCAGTTCATCCAGTGCAGTGGCAATGAGATCAGGCTCGACTGTCATACTCAGATAGGCATGACCGCTGGCGTGCGGATCCCACGCATTGCTTCCGCCTGCATGGACCTCGATGCGCCC
>CAXMPS010000440.1:0-1881 GCA_964194995.1 uncultured Gammaproteobacteria bacterium
TGTGGGAGAAGTTCTGCCGGTATTGGGACGTTGAGCCCCGCTACGTACCGGTCGAGCACGGCAGATACGTGATCACCGCCGAGGAAGCCGTGGAGCGTATCGATGAGAACACGATTGGTGTTGTCGCGATCCTTTGCACCACCTACACAGGCGAGTACGACCCGATCAAGGAGATCCACGACGCCGTTGTTGCTAACAACGAGACAAACGGGCTCGAAGTGCCTGTCCACATCGACGCCGCGTCTGGAGGGTTCGTCGCTCCGTTTCTGCAGCCCGATCTCGAGTGGGACTTCCGGCTACCCAATGTGCGATCGATCAACGTCTCCGGTCACAAGTACGGGCTCGTCTACCCGGGGGTCGGATTCGTCGTGTGGCACAGCGCAGACGATCTCCCGGAGGAGCTCATCTTTCACGTGAACTACCTGGGCGGTGACATGCCGACGTTCACCCTCAACTTCTCGAGGCCAGGCAACCAAATCGTCGGCCAGTACTACAACTTCATCCGCCTCGGCCGCTCGGGATACACCCGGGTCATGCACGCGCTGCGAGACACGGCCAAATCGCTGTCATCCCGGATCGCCGAAATCGGCCCATTCTCGATCATCAGCGACGGGACCGACATTCCGGTCCTGACTTTCGAGATCACCAGCGACGTGCCCTACACCGTCTATGACGTTTCCGACCGGCTGCGATACAACGGCTGGCAGGTTCCCGCATACACGATGCCTGAAAACGCCACCGATGTTGCCCTGCTGCGGATCGTCGTTCGTGAAGGCTTCACCATGGATCTGGCCGGCTCACTCATCGACGACCTGAGGCAAGCCTGTGACGATCTGCAGGCGAACCCTCCGATGAAGTCAGCCACCGCCACCGGATTCGCTCACTGATTTGCGTGAGATAAGACTGAAGAGGCGCGAGGACCGAGAGGTGCACACCCGATGACCGCACTCCTTTGGGTCGGGCTCAATCCAGCCACCAGGTAGCGCATAACGGCACATATGCGCTACCCCCGGGAGTGGGCGGACTGCTCCCGCGTTGTTGTCACGTTGGTGTGATCAGCGCGACTTCGTGCTCTTCCCGAACCGAGCCTGCCCCGCCCATAGCGGCACATACCGTCGCGCGCTCTTCCGCCATGAGATCTCGACCGCGATCACCGGAGCCACTAATCCGCTCGTCTCGTCGCTGCTAAAGAAGTAGGCGGCCCCGACAACGACGAGAACAGTGAGAACAGCGAGGATGATGAACAGGGGTCGCTTCCAAACCGGCCGCCCTTCGCCCGAGTTCCGGTAGCCCGGCGTCAAGTAATCCGGCATTCCCCTCAAGTGTATCCGGCTGAAATCCGACCCGCCCATATCGGCACATATGCGACAGTCTGGGCCTAGTCGCGGTACGTCCCATCGGACACGTTCCTGAGGCGGGCCTCGACCTCTTCGGGATCTGCACCCTCGACGCGGTTGCCCGACAAAAGACCTGTCTCAACCGCTTCGAAGTGACCTCCTCATGCCGAGCACGGTTGTCTTTCGAATCACGATCCCCTCAATTGAGATTCAGCCAAGCCATGACCCCTCCCGGTCTCGATAGGTACAATCCACTGCCCTACAGGCCCCTGAGCTGGTTGGCCACGATCATGGCCCCGGTGACCATCACGGCGGCAACCAGCCCGAACAGCAGCGCGTATGAATAGACCGTCGTTGGATCAAGACGCCTGGTAAGAAACGCGCGAAGCGCGGTCGACAGGTCGCTCATATTCCCCCCTACCTTCCCTCACGATGGAACGATTGTCGATTTCTGAGCGGAGCGAGTTGTGGGATCGGTGGGAGGCTGGGGAATCGCAGCGGTCTATAGCAAGAGCGTTGGAGCGTTCTCCTTCAACGGTCAGGA
>CAXMPS010000441.1:0-10027 GCA_964194995.1 uncultured Gammaproteobacteria bacterium
TGCCATCTCTGGCGATGGAGCAAGATCCGCATCATCGACACAAGGACGTGCTTGCGCACACCCTTGCCGTGGTCGACAAGACGTCACCCGACCTCACTCTTCGGCTTGCTGCCCTCTTTCACGACATCGGCAAGCCGGACACCAGGCAGTTTGGTGAAGGCGGGGTTTCGTTCCATCACCATGAGGTGGTCGGGGCCCGAATCACCAGACGCCGCATGAAGGCCATGCGTTACCCGAGACAATTGGTAGACGATGTGTCCCGGCTCGTGTTTCTCCACCTTCGGCCTCATACCCTGGTCATGGGCTGGACCGATTCTGCGGTGCGCCGCTATGTGCGCGACGCGGGAGATCTTCTCGAACCCCTCAATGAACTGGTCCGGTGTGATGTGACGACCGCGAATGAGAGGCGGGAAAGGGCGATCCAGAACCGGATCGACCAGTTGGAGCGACGGATCGGTGTACTGGGGCAGCAGGAAGAGTTGGCCAGGCTTCGAGCTCCTGTCAACGGAAATCAGGTCATGGAGTACCTGGGCATTCGACCTGGGCCGACGGTCGGGGAGATAATGCAGATTCTCCTCGAGAGGAGAATCGACGAAGGCCCGTACCCGGCGTCGGAAGCGTTTGCCGTTGTCAGAGAGTGGGCCATCGGGAAAGGTCTGCCTGATCCAGGCGAATCGCCACCAGATGCGGAGGAAGAGTGAAGGTAGTTCTCGCCTATTCAGGAGGTCTCGACACCTCGGTCATTCTGGCGTGGCTGAAGGAGGTCTATGAAGCGGAAGTCATCGCGTACACCGCCGATGTGGGTCAGGGTGAAGAAGTAGCGGAAGCCGCGGAAAAGGCTCTTGCCACCGGCGCATCCCTCGGCTTGGTCGACGATCTAAAAGAGGCATTCGTCACCGAAGCCGTATTCCCTGCCGTGCGCGCCGCCGCTGTCTACGAAGGCGAGTACCTCTTGGGCACTTCATTGGCCAGACCCATCATCACCCAGGGCCTGGTAGCTGCCGCCCGAGAGCACGGCGCCGATGCCATCGCCCACGGCGCGACCGGCAAAGGCAACGATCAGGTCCGTTTCGAGCTCTCGACGGCCGCTCTGGCCCCCGACCTGAAGGTGATCGCACCATGGCGGGAGTGGGACTTAAAAGGCAGGTCAGAGTTGGTCGCCTACGCCGAGACTCGTGGGATCCCTGTGCCGGTGACCCGGGAATTCCCATACTCGACCGACGCCAATCTGTTTCACATCTCGTATGAGGGAGGTGATCTAGAGGATCCCTGGACGGCTCCACCGGATGGCATGTTCCGGATGACGGTTGATCCTGAAAACGCCCCTGATGAGGCACGCCGGCTTGTGGTGGGCTTTGAGAGGGGCACGCCGGTTTCAATCGACGGACAAGCTCTTGGGCCCGTCGAGCTGTTGGTAGCCCTCAACGACATTGCAGGAACGCATGGAGTGGGCCGTGTCGACATCGTTGAGAACCGATTCGTCGGGATCAAGAGCCGGGGGGTTTACGAGACGCCTGGCGGAACCGTTCTCCATGCAGCGCGTCGCGCCATCGAATCGATCGCACTCGACCGTGAGATCCTTCATCTTCGTGACGACCTCGCCAAGCGCTACGCAAACATCGTCTACAACGGTTTTTGGTTTTCTCCTGAGCGTCTTGCCCTCCAAGCGACGATGGACTCGATTCAGGAGCCGGTGACCGGCGAGGCCCGTCTCATCCTGTACAAAGGGTCGGTGAGAGTCGTTGGCCGCCGGTCGCCCAACAGCCTCTACCGAGAGGATACGGCCACCTTCGAAGCCGACGACGTATACCAGCAGGCAGACGCCGCCGGGTTCATCAATCTCAATGCCCTGAGGATCAAGGGTTTCGGGACAGGGCGTTACACGTGACGCTGTGGGGGGGGCGGTTCGAGAGGTCGCCGTCTGAGGGCACCTGGGCCTTCACCGTTGACGATTCCGACCGGAGACTTCTCACGGTGGACATTGAAGGCTCGATTGCCCACGCCAAGATGCTGGGTGAGACCGGTGTCATCGACAAAGAGCAGTCCGATGAGATCGTTGACGGGCTCTCCCGAATTTTCGTTGAAGCAGAAGCGGGAGAGTTTGCCTTCGCCGAGACCGACGAGGACGTCCACACCGCTGTCGAGCGCCGTCTCCACGAAGTTGTGGGCGAAGTCGCCGGCAAGCTCCACACGGGTCGGTCCCGAAACGACCAAGTCGCCCTTGACCTCCGTCTCTATCTGAGCCGGGCGGGCGGAGAGCGCATGCTGCAACTTCACCAACTCGCCGGATCTCTGGCCGGGATCGCAGAGGCCCACACCGAGACGGTGATCCCCTCATACACCCACCTTCAGCAGGCTCAGCCGACCACGCTTGGGCATCACCTACTGGTGTACGCCTGGATGGCGATCCGAGGGGCCGACCGCTTCGACGATTCGCTGAGCCGGATTCGGATCTCTCCTTTGGGCGCCGGGGCCTCGGCTGGCTCTTCCCTGCCTCTCGACAGGGAGATGGTGGCGTCGAGCCTCGGCCTTGATGGTGTCATCCCCAACTCGCTCGATGCGGTGGCATCGAGGGATTTTGTCTCCGAGTACGTGTTCTGCTGTGCCCAGTCGATGATCGACCTATCACGGTTGGCAGAGGAGATGGTGATGTGGTCGTCACGAGAGTTCGGCTGGGTGAAGTTGTCCGATGAGGTGAGCACGGGATCGTCGGCGCTTCCCCAGAAGCGAAACCCGGACACCGCTGAATTGATCCGGGGACGAGCCGCCACCCTTGTCGGCGACATGGGCGCGATCCTGGCACTTCAGAAGGGACTTCCCCTGACCTACAACCGCGATCTCCAGGAGGACAAGAGGCTCGTTTTCCACTCAGATGACGTTCTTGGGTCGGCGATCCCTGCCATGATCGAACTACTGGAGGGTGTCGAGTACTCGCCATCATTACCGGCTCCCGAGACGGTGAGCCTCGACCTTTCTGAAGCGTTGGTGCGGCGAGGAGTCCCCTTCCGGGAAGCCCACGGGAGGGTCGGCGAGTTGGTGTCCGGCCTCGAGTCTCGTGGACTCACCCTGGCTGACGCAACGCTGACCGACCTCGCAAATTGTCATGAGGCGTTCGAAGAGGCAGATCTCAGCCTGCTGGATCCGGCCACGTCCGTCAGAGCCCGAGCGACAATCGGGTCCGGATCCCCTGAGTCGGTTCGGGAACAGGTGAGGGAGATTCGTCGGCTGATCGGATGAGGGGCCGACCTATCCTCCGATGATGTCCGCCAAAGACTTCGATCCCACCGAAAAGAAAGAGCTCGCAGTGCTGGGGGCTTCAATGGCCTACGTCGAGCATGGCAGCGGCGACCCGATCGTCTTCCTTCATGGCAACCCAACCTCTTCCTTTTTGTGGAGGAATGTGATTCCTGAAGTGGCGCGGATGGGTCGTTGCATCGCTCCGGACCTGATCGGGATGGGAGATTCGGCCCAGATCGCCGGCGGGAGGGAGGCCTACCGCTTCTCCGACCATCAGGAGTACCTCACTGCATTTCTCGACCTGGTCGGGGTCGAGAGCAATGTCACACTGGTCGGACACGACTGGGGTGGTCCCCTCGCCTTCGACTGGGGCCGTCGTCATGCGGCCGCGGTCAAAGGAGTGGCCTACATGGAGACCATTGTCACCCCGATGACCTGGGAGGATTGGCCGGAGGGCGGACGGTCGATCTTCCAGGCGATGCGGTCCGAGGCCGGCGAGCAGATCATTCTCGAAAAGAATGTCTTTGTGGAGAAGATCCTTCCCAGATCGGTGCTCGGAACTCTGTCCGATGAGGTGATGGATGCCTATCGGGCCCCCTACCTCAAGGCGGGAGAATCGCGGCGTCCGACTCTCACCTGGCCGCGAGAAATTCCAATTGAAGGAGAGCCGGCCGACGTTGAGGAGATAGTAAAAGCGAATCAGCGGTGGATGGAGGGACCAGAAGTGCCGAAGCTCTTCATCAACGCCGACCCCGGCTCGATATTGATCGGTCGTCAGCGAGAGGTCTGCCGCTCATGGGCCAACCAAAACGAGATGACGGTCCCGGGAATCCACTTCATCCAGGAGGATTCCGGCCCCGATATCGGCACTGCGATAGCCAACTGGGTATCAGAACTCTGAATCAGGCATTCTCGGTCGACGGCTCGTCGCGCCACTGAGCCGTCTTGCGCTCATGGAGGTGAAGGCAGACGCCGAATCGCCGATACTGTGTTCGTGATGCTGCGGAAACGGCCAGTGTTGATGGTCGCGGCGCTGGCGCTAGCGGTGGGAGCCTGCGGCGCTACCTCCGATGTTTCGACCACGGCCACAACCACTGAGCCCACCGTCCCGGCGACTGCGACGATTCCTCTCGCCGAAACCACGAGCACCCGGTCGGAGGAGACAACTACTTCAACGTCGGCCAGGCTCGACGAAGAAGTCAACCCCGAAGACGTTCCCGATGAGGTGGTCGAATTTGTCGCCGCTTTGGCCGAATTGCTCGCGGAGACGGAGTATGTGGATTCCGTCATTGACGACCCTGAGGTATTCGTAGCTACAGGTATCCTGTTTTGTGAGCAACTGACTGGGGGTGCAATTCCACCAGACCTTCTGACCGACTACGTGCAGACGCTCACGGGAGGAGATATCAAAGATGCTGAGGATGATTCGCTGACACTGGCAGGGTCGATCCTTGGTAGTGCTGTTGGCTTCTTGTGCCCCGAACACACCGAGCTGCTTGAGGAGTCGCTATGACCTATCGACAAACCGCCCTCGGCCACTTAGAGTGATATGCGATGAAAAAGCCTCTGGCTATATCGATCGCGACTGCCCTTTTCGTCTCGTCGCTGGCCCTGACCGTTTCTGCTGACGAACATGCCACCGGACTGGATCGGGCCGCCGAAGCGACCATCCAGGGGTTGGAGAAGTCACAAGACTTGGCCGCCGAGGCACCTGGCCAAGACAACCGTGCCCAAGGTCTCAACAACCAAGGCGAAAAGTTGACGGGTCGGGAGCGAGCTGCCCAAGCGATTGCTGTGGCTCTCGGACGGGCGAACGGAAACGGCAATGCCTTCGGGCGAGGCCACGCCTTTGACATCCATCAGATTCTCGTCGAGGGCGCCATCCCAGAAGAGCTAATCCAGGCCAATCACGGACAACAGGTACGCGACATGGTCCATACCTTCAACGAGCTACGCCGCAGCCAAGAATCCTCGTAACTCCTAGCCCTTAGGCGCCTTTATCGGCCCAAAGCCAACACGCGGGGCGAGGTGTGCTCCGTAGCAGCCCACTGAACAATGCATGCCACTCATCTCGACGACCAGATCATCGCCACTCGCGGGGTCCTCGGCTCCGCCATTCCGACCCGAGGAGTGGCGAAACCTCGTCCTTGCGAGAGGCACGCCTGGCCGCTGATCTGAGCAACGGCATCGATCAGCAGACTCCTAGCCTTGCGTCATGCTCGTGGTCGCCGTTCCGTCACTCATACTTGCCGCGATCAGTCTGGCGGCCTTTGCGGGCGCTTGGGTCTGGTGGCTGGATGTTTTAGCCAACTTCAGGGCCCAGTATGTGGTGGCCCTATCCGTGCTGGGGCTGGTGTTGCTCGCCTCGAAGTGGCGAAAGATCGCATATGGGGTACTGGCGGTTGCAGGCGTCAACCTCGTCTTCGTGGCTCCGCTCTATCTGGGCTCCCCTCAAGCGGCTGATCCTTCCCTGCCCGATCTTCGGGTTATGAGTTTCAACCTGTTGTCGACCAACGAACAGTATGTCGAGGTCATCGAGTACATCAGGTCGGTCGAACCCGACCTTGTGTTCCTGTACGAGGCCAGTCGCCCCTGGGAGGTAGCGATTGAGTCGGCCGGCCTCGACTACGAGTTCATCAGGGCTCGGTCGGACGACCTGATCTTCGGAACGGTTGTGCTGGTCAAAGATGAAGTGGAGGTAATTTCGTACGGATTTGCGGCCCGACATCCTCGGGCAGTGCAACTGACATATCAGCCCGACAACTGGCCGGAGCCGGTCGAGGTGCTGTCCACACATCCGCTGGCTCCAACCACCGCCGATCGCGCCGCATTGCGCGACCTCCAACTCGATTTTGCCGCTGGATGGGCGTCTGAGCGAAGCGGTCCGTACTTCGTGGTCGGTGATCTGAATGCCACGCCGTGGTCGGCCCCATTTCGAAGGCTGGTGTCGGAGGGGGACCTACTCAATTCGCAGATCGGCTTCGGGCTGCAGCCTTCCTTTGCCGCGACCTCGAACCCTTTGTTTCGAGTGCCGATCGATCATCTGCTTCACAGCGATTCCATGACAGTGCGCGATCGGAGGTTGGGGCCGAGTCTCGGCTCTGACCATTTCGCCCTGATCGTCGATCTCCAGTACCTGCCGGCACCCTGAGGCGGCCCAGGTTGCCGGGCCTTTCGTGATGAGTACCGTGCCCGCGATGTCAGATCGATTCGCCGAAGCGAGACAGCGCTTGTCAAAGGAGATAGGGACAGACGGAGTTGCCATTGTTCCCGCAGCCGCCGAGGAGGTTCGGAGTCACGACGTTCACTTCGATTTCCATCAGGATCCGGACTTTCTCTATCTGACCGGATTCAACGAACCGGACGCGATCGCCGTTATCGCTCCTGGCCATGACGACGGCGATTATGCCCTATTCGTTCGGCCGCGTGATCCCGAGCAAGAGGTGTGGACCGGCTATCGAGCCGGTGTTGATGGTGCAGAAGAACGATTCGGCGCGGACGTTGCTTTTGACGTGGGCAAGTTCGACGAGGTGATCAGGCGTTACTGGTCAGGGCGAGAGGTTCTGTGGTACAAGGTCGGGACCCCGACCTACGACGACAGGATGACCTCCCTGCTCAATCGGAGCCGTGCGGTTCGGGATCGCCTCGGAACCAAGGCCCCTTCCTCGATTGTGGACCTCTCCACTGTTCTCGGAGAGATGCGACTGATCAAGACCGCCTCCGAGGCGAAGGTTTTGGAAGAGGCGTGCGAACTTTCGGCTCAGGGCCACATGGAAGCGATGCGATTCGCTGCACCCGGGCACTACGAGTATCAGGTGCAGGCTGTCACCGAATATCCGTGGCGGATGAATGGAGCCAGACACAACGGCTACCCGTCCATCGTGGCGACAGGGGCCAATGCCTGCATCCTCCACTACGTCCAGAATGACGCCCGCGTCGAGGCCGATCACCTGATCCTGATTGACGCAGCAGCAGAGGTCGAGGGGTACTCGGCGGACATCACTAGGACTTTCCCGGCCAACGGAAAATTCACGGGGGCGCAGCGAGCGTTGTACGAGGTGGTCCTGGCCGCCGAAAAGAGCGGTGTTGCGGGCGCAGTCCCTGGCGCTTCGTTCACCGGACTCGAGGAGTCCGCAACGAGGATTCTCACGGAGGGCGTAGTTGATCTGGGCCTACTCCCGCGCTCAGTCGAGGAGTCGCTGAGCATGCATCATTACCGCACGTTCTTCTTTCACGGGCTCGGTCATTGGCTCGGTCTTGACGTTCACGATCGGAGCGCATCCCGGATCGAAGGCGCCCACCGGCCTTTCGAGCCCGGAATGTCGTTCACCATCGAGCCAGGGCTGTATGTCTCGCCGACCAAGCCCGAGATCGAACTCGCTCTTCTCGAATACAGCCGAGAAGATTGGTTGACCCGGAGAGTCCAGGAGGGCGATGCGGCCGCTTCGGCGAAGGAGGCAGAAGAGCGCGAAAGCGCGGAGAAAATCACGCATGTGGTCCCTGAGGAGTTCCTCGGGATGGGTATTCGAATCGAAGACGATCTCCTGGTCACTCCCGACGGCAACATCAACATGAGCGCATCGGTTCCGGTTGAGATAGATGAGATCGAGGCCCTATGCGCAGAGCCACCGAAGTGGGCCACCTCGACAGACTTCTAGGAGCCCGCTGAACAATGCATGTCGCTCATCTCGACGACCAGATCATCGCCACTCGCGGTGTCCTCGACCCCGCCATTCCACCCCAAGGAGTGGCGAAACCTCGTCCTTGCGAGTGACGCGCCTGGCCGCCGATCTGACCAACGGCATTAATCAACACGTTCCTAGCTGGTCGAGGGGATCGCGTACCAGAAGATCACTAGAAAGTGCAGGGTGCTCCCTGTGATGACGAGCACATGGAACAACTCGTGATAGGAGAAGCTGCGGGGAAAGAGTTTGGGTCGCTTAGTGGTGAAGATGATCACTCCGACCGAATAGCAGAGACCCCCAATGCCGATCAGGACGACTGCTGCGGTCCCTAGCTGGGTGTTGATGGCGGGGATCCACACCAAGAGTGACCACCCCATCAGCATCTGAAGCGTGAGCGACAGCCAGGTTTTGACGTTCGGCAGCAAGGCCTTCAGCAGGATTCCCGCGAGCGCTATCGCCCAGATCACAGATAGGGCGACTACCAGCCAAGCGCCGTCCAGGGCGGCGATGGCGATGGGAGTGAACGTGCCGGCGACCACGAGAAAGATCATCGAGTGGTCGACCCGCTGCAGTCGGGCCTTCCATTGCTCGCCCCATGGAATCGAGTGATACATAGCCGAAACCGTGTACATGATGAGTAGCGCACTTCCGAAGATCAGGGTGCCAGTGATGGCAGGTCCGCTTCCCTGTGCACGGCTGAGAAGGATGAACAATCCGACGACGGCAGCTGCGGCCGCCGCACCGTGGAGAAAACCCCTGATCGGGTTTTGCATCTTGCCCAAAGTCACCCGTTTCATGTCGTCAGGTTATGCGGGCCGGGTCCGAAGGCCACTTCGAGTCGGCGATGAATGAAGAGCCTGGAGGGGTGACGGGTACGATTGGTCTTCGTCATGGCTCTACGTTTGCTCTACCGCGTATACGAGCGCAAACTTCTCAGCGGATTGGACGGAGATCGACTCCCCAAACACATTGGGATTGTTCTCGATGGGCATCGGCGTCACGCCCGAGAGGAGGGGTTGCCGACCTACACCGACTCCTACCGAGTGGGAATGGAGCGCTTCGAGGACTTCCTCGGTTGGGCGCATGAACTCCACATACCCGCGGTCACGGCCTGGGTGCTTTCAAGGGAGAACCTGGCGAGACCCAGCGACGAGCTCGACCCGTACTTCGAAGTCTTGGTCGAGTTGTTCAACCGTCTTCCGGATCTGTGCACCCGGTATGACATGGCGATCCGGTTCATCGGGAGCCTGGACCTGCTTCCCGACGATCTAGTCGCATCGGCCAAGGAGGCAGAGGCGGCTCATCCCGACGGCTCGCGCCGGCTCAATGTGGCGATGGGATATGGAGGTCGTCAAGAGATCGTCGATGCCGCCAAGGACCTGGTGGCCAAGCTGGTTGAGGAAGGTGTCGAGCCCACCGAGATCTCCGATCGAATCGATGCCGATGTCCTGGCGAGCCACATGTATTCGAGCGACCTCCCCGACCCTGATCTCTTGATCAGGACCTCGGGCGAGTCGCGACTGTCCGGCTTTCTGCTCTGGCAGTCCGCCTATTCCGAGTTCATATTCGTGGACGTCAACTGGCCGGCGTTCCGTCGGGTGGACTTCCTCCGGGCTCTACGCGACTTCGCCGGTCGCGATCGCCGCTACGGGAAGTAGGCGCTGACCATCAGGTTTCTCCCCTCATAGCTCCGGCTCCGCCGGTACTCCTCCCAATACTCACTTTGTTCGCCGGGGGGAGAAAACATGGGCGGAGGGGGCGAGGCTCCTAGGCGGTCACCATTCCAGGATGAAGGTGGGTCACATCTCCCAACTGTCGGAGCGAGAACGCCCATCCGGTGCTCACCCGGACCATTGTCAGTCGGGATACTCCTGTATGCGGCTGGCGGAAGCGCTCCCACTCCCAGGGCACTGGATCCAATCCGAGAAGGTGCCCGAGGACGACTGCGTTGGTGCCGGCGTGGGCGATGATGATCACTCGCCGGTCGGGTTCGTCGACGGTCCATAGGTGACGGTGGTCAGGATCCATCGGGTGAATCCCATGTGCAGCGAGTGTCTCGGCGAGTCCGCTGACGACGCGCTCGTGAAATGCTCTGAATGACTCGC
>CAXMPS010000442.1:0-5753 GCA_964194995.1 uncultured Gammaproteobacteria bacterium
CCGATCTCGGCAAGGGAGATCAGCAGCTTCAGACCTCCGATGTTGATGCCACCCTTGGGCCAGCCACAAGTGGCCAGGTTGACTTCACCACCGTGGCTGCGGACTGCAACCGCGACAAGAAAGACAAAGGCGAGAACCACCCGGCTTCGGGCAGCGGGCAGGAGAAGAAGGACAAGGGCGACAAGTCAGGCCGACCCGACTCGCCAGGTAACTCCGGCAACCCCCCCGGCAAGAACAAATAGCCACAACCCCCACCCCTACGAACCAGCCGATCCAGACCCGCAACCACCAGCCCCCGCCACCGAGGGGGCGCATATGTGCCGATATGCGCTGTCACTACGGGTGGCTAGTCACTCGAGTCGCTGTTCGTTGTGTCTCTGCTAACGCGATCGCCAGGCCGATGAACCTTGGTAGCAGGGGGATTCGATGGGTCCGCGCAACGGTGGGGACCGTGCGCCTATCGAAGGACTGGACTCCGGAGCGCTTCACTCACGTTCCGGGGTTCGGCGCGCTCCGCAGGCTTTTGGGCAATGGGTGGGTTGTTCGGTTCAAGTTTCGGCCTCGATTTGGTCGATGGTTTGGTGGGGGGAATGAATGGTTGCGTCTTCGCTGTCGGATACTCAAGCCGAGGCACTGCTCGCCGGCTCCATAGGCTCTGATAGGGACCTGGAGTCGGTAGCTGTGCTACTTGACACAGTTCGAGATCTGGCACAGCCCGACCCCGATGCGGACTTCTCTGCTCTCTTTGCTGCTGCGGCTCGGGAGTCGCGAGTAACTCCGATCGAGCGGTTCGCTAACGAACAGTTCACTTCACTTGGAGGCCAGCGGCCACAACTCGTCCAGCGGGTCGCCTTCGCCACCGCTGCGTTGCTGATGTTCGTGGCGATGTCGAACGGTTTGGCGTACGCGGCCGACGGAGCCAAGCCGGGAGATCTGATGTACGGGCTCGACCGTGCCTTCGAGACCGTCGGTTTCAGCAACGGCGGCGCTATCGAGCGTCTGGTAGAGGTTGAAGCCCTGTTTGCCGCCGGTGCGGTAGCCGATGCCTTGCAACACGCTACTGCAGTACTCGACGGGTACCCGGCCAACGATGAGGCAAGAGCAGCGCTCAGAGCAGCTGCAGACCGGTTTGTGGACAACGCTGACAACCTCGGGTCCCAAGCAGCCGAGGTCAGTGCCCTGATCACATATCTGCAGACAGCTTTGGCATCCCCCGACGGGGTTGACGGGCAGATGGTGGCATGGATAGTTCGGGACCTCGGCAGGTCCCAGCCTGACCCCGCCGGTCCGCCCACCGAACCGGGTTCTCAAGCCGATCCCGTCGGTCCGCCCACCGAACCCGGGTCGGAAGCGGATCCCACCGGACCTCCGGCCGAACCCGGCTCTCAAGCCGACCCCGTCGGTCCGCCCACCGAACCGGGTTCTCAAGCCGATCCCGTCGGTCCGCCCACCGAACCGGGTTCTCAAGCCGATCCCGTCGGTCCACCCACCGAGCCCGGCTCAGACACTGGACACCCAGAACAGGGCCGCGCAGAGAAATAGCCTCCCCTCCCAGACCGACCAGCTTCTAGTCCAGACCCCGACCCAACCGCCGCTGACAGGTAGCGCATATGTGCCGATATGGGCGGTCGGTTCCTCTTTCGACGTCGGTCGGGGTGGTCGCGTCCTGGCTGGCTACGCCATGAACTCGTCCACCGCCCTTTGGTCTTCGTTGATGATCCAGACCTCTGTGATCTTGTCTCCCTCTGTGTGATAGACCACGACACCGTTTGAGGTCTGGTGCTTTCCGTTCCGTTCTGCGTGGGTGGTGCTGAGCAGCACAGCGTGTTCGTCGCTGACAAGCAGATCATGCTCATCGATCTGGAACGAATCGGCTGCGCCCGCCGCCGCTGCTGCCCATCCGACAGCGGCTTCCTTACCCGTGTAGGTGCCGCTGGTGGGGTTGTTGCCAGACACATGGATGACAATGTCGTCAGCCCAATAGCCCATTGCCGCCTCGAACTCACCAGCGGTGACCTGATCTAGGTAGTTGCGCATCATTGCCTTCGACACCATTCTGATCCTCTTCGTCGGGTGCCCCGCAGTGACGGGACCTTGAGGAGAGCATACGGAACCAACTCTTACAGAACCGCTAGGCCGCCGCACATAACGCGGGACGGCCTACCAAGCCAAGTTCATGAACGATAAAGACGGTGCCAGCATGGTGGAGTACGCCCTGCTCGTCGCCCTGATCGCCGTTGTCGTGATCGCCGCTGCGTTGTTCTTGGGTACCGAGATCAACGACGAGTTCAGCGAAGTCGGGAACACGGTCGGATCAACCTAACCGACCCGTCACGACGACAGGGAAGGGGGCGCCCACTGCGGCGCCCCCTTCTCCATTGCGGTAGCTCATGAGGGAGCGTGGAGTCTGCTTGGCGTTGGGTCTCTGCGGCTGTGTGGGTTAGCGGTAGAGGGATACTTCGAATGGTGTGCTGATGCGGAGCTGGTTGAGGTCGTCGGGGTCGAACCAGTCCCAACTGAGTACGAGGCTGGAGGCGCCCATGAGTTGGAAGTCGTCGGCGGTGGGGACGCTTCCACTGGTTGTTTGTGGGGAGGCTTCACCTTCGCCGGGGTTGAACAGGATACTGTACGGGTTGCCGGCACCGTGGGTGGTGGCGAAGTCGTCGGGTTGGAATAGACATTCGGGTGAGCTTCCGGAGCTGCAGTCGTACCAGGACGTTTGGAGGTAGACGGGGCGGAACTCTTTCACGGCCCACCATTTGTCCCCGTATTGGGCGCCCTGGGGATAGTTCAGGACGGGTACGACGCCAAACCGCGGAGAGTCGAGGAGCTCGACGGTGAACCGGGCGGCACCCGACTCCAGGCAGACCATTGTTTGGTCGGTGAGCTGGCGTCCGGTTAGTCCGCCGAACCCGTTGCCGGTGTCGCTACATGGGCTGTTGTTGTTGATGGTGGACTGATCGAGGTACTCCCATAGTCCAACGTTGTCAACGTCATAGGAGCCGGTATTGGTGGTGAAGGTGATGCGACTGTTCAGCACCGGGGGCTGGGGGAGGGTCGGCGTGGCTTGTCTGAGGCGGCCCGGCTGGTTGGCAGCGGTCGGAGAGGGATCGTCGCCGAGGAATCCGTCGTGGAGGAGTGCCTTGCCCGAAGCCGTCTGAGTATTGCCGGGCTGCGGGTTCAGCACGTAGGGTGCATTGTCGGCGAGGGCGTTGGCGCAGTCGTCGGCTCCTTCATGGTTGTTGCCCAGCGATGTCCCATCGGGGGGGAGCGTGGCCGGGTCGGGCCACAGGGTGATGATGTGGTCAAGCCCGATGGCAAGGGTGTGGGGAGCACGAGTGTTGAAGTTCGGGTCGTTGGGACAGGCCTGGGCATCGGTGAAGTGCGGATCGCCGGCGCCGAACCAGGGACTATCGAGGAGCCCGAAGTTGCCTTGCGCCGGTCCGGAGCAGGGGACGACATCTCCAGGCAGTAACCCGTTGGGCGGGGTGGCGAGACAGTGGTCGTTACCTTCAACAAAATCCGCCGGTAGCGAAAGCGGCAGCACGATCCGGTTCTCGATGTAGCGAATCTCGGCGACTGCGGTCGCCGAGATCGGGATCGAGTTGATGTCGATGATTTTGGCGAAGAAGGTCTCCACGTTGGTGTCTGGTAGGTGTACGCGGAGGAGACCGGCGGTATCGAACGAGATGCACTGAAAGACTTCGTCGATGGCGTCACCGTTCGTGTCCCAAGCCAACGGTACAAACCCGCTCGGCCGATCCGGGTCGACACAGGCGAGCCACTCCGGGATCAGATTCGTCCACGTGGGCTCCGGGTCCGGCGAGTTGCGGTTCACATAGTCGAGCACGATCTCCACCGTCTTCTCCTCATCAGGAGGCAACGGTCGTAGGTATTCGGTCGCCGCTCCCATCACCGCGGCGTCGACGATCGCCTGCGCGGAGCGGCGTTGGGCCCAGGCCGCACCCAGATCTGTTGCGAGCGCTGCAAAGATCAGAAGGATCAGAAGGATCAGAGCAAAGATTAGGGTTACGGCCCCCCGTTCATCTGATCGATCGTTCCACAAGCTCACGGACACATACCGCCACCGTCAGCCGTCAGGTTCTCCAGGGGCCGTTCGGTACGCATCTCCACAGTGGAGGACATCGCCAAGCCGTCAAAGATCGGGTCGAGAAACCCGGTGAGAGACTGGTAGTTCTTCGCCATCGAAACCGTAACCGACTCCGGGGTCCCCGGAGGATCACCAACGTTGGGGTCGAGGACCCCGCTTCGCGTGACCGTGACGGTCGCACCAGCTCCCGACAGAGCGGCACGAGCACAGGTTTCGCCGGCGATCTCCGCTGCGGTCCCGTAATCGACCACCGCAAGCCGAGCACCCTCTCGTGCCGCGTTGATCAACTCAACCTGCTGGGCAAACAGCCAACCAGACTCCATAATCCCAAACACCAACATGAGCAGGATCGGAGCCACCACCGCCAACTCCACAGCCGCCGCACCCCGCTGCCACCAACTGCGTGGAGTTCTAGACCCAGCCAATTTTGCCCCCATACTCTTCTAATCGGTATTAACCGAGGTCTACTTAACGTAAATGTCCTGATGCCGACGCGCCGTGAGCACCTCACGGATGTCGACGCCAGCGAGGCTCGACGAAGATCGGTCCGCATGCCAGGCATCCGCCCATGCCCGGAAACGCTGTCTTGACACGCCCCCACACTCTTCACGCATGCCGATCTGTGGGGTTCGCCCGGCGCCGCCTCGGCGACCTGAACGATGCCTGTTTGTTGTCAAGGGTGTCTTGGGACGCTTCGCTGTGATTTGAGGCGAAGGGAGAACGCATCAGTCAAGGGGATGCCGTCCCAGCTGCCCATCTCATCCCTCGGGGGTTTCCGATATCTCGACTTGGACCGAGTCGGGTTCATTCCCGTTGAGCCGCGCCGCGGTATCGAGGTCTTTTGGTGAGTTCTCCTGTGGAGGCGAACCGGATGTGGTCTGCTCGCTGTTCGGCTCAGTGGATGGTCCGTCGGTTTCCACACCATCGATTCTCCGGGTGTCCTGTGTGTTGAGGAGCCCCTCGGTCGAGATTTCGGCGACAAGCTTGAGGGTCGCTACAAGCTCGTCGTATTTGGTTTCCATCTCGCCCAACCGATCGGTGAGCTCCCGGTGTTCGGTATCGAGATCCGCCATCCGTCGGGCCGCGTCATCCTCAAGCGCCCTGGCCTCCTCTTGAGCAGCATCCACTATTGCCATGCCTTCGCGTCTGGCTAAGGCGATCATCTCGTTTGCTTTGTCGGAGGCTTGCTTGGTGACCCGGTCGGCTTCGCGTTCGGCCTCGACGCGACTGGTTTGGAGGATCTCCTCGGCTTCGGCGAGGAGGCCAGTGCGGGTTTGGAACGCTTCATCGAGCATCAGACGGATGGCTTTCTTTCGAGCTTCGTGGAGTTGTTGATCCAGGGCGGCTCTGCGCTGGCGTTCACTGCCGAATCGCTGCGCCGTCTCTGCTTCCTGGTCGGCGGCTTCCTTCACCTCATCCTCAAGCTTGGTGATGTGTTCTTCGGAAGCCGCCACCTGCTGGTGAAGTTCGTCGAGGCTGTCATCAACCTCGCTCGGAACAGAGTCTCCATCGACCAAGCCGAGTGGGGCCTCATCTAGCGAATCAGCCAACGGAGGCTCTCCCCAATCCGCCGTCCCCGTCGCGTTTCTATACCCATCAACGTCCCCCTGTGTGTCCTCTGCGCTCCATTGACTGAAACCCT
>CAXMPS010000443.1:0-1178 GCA_964194995.1 uncultured Gammaproteobacteria bacterium
AACTTCCTGCGCGGCCGATGCTTACGGCTTCGGGCCCACCACGCCGAGAACGCATCCGTCGCGACTACGAACCGAACTCTACTCTTTGAGATTATGGGAGATCCCCAAGAAGGACTCGAACTCCTTGTTAACCGGTTAACACTGATCTCACCGGGCCATCTCCGTTGCGTCTGTTTGCTTCGCCTTGACTCGGTTTGTGCAGATTCGCGTCACCATTTGGTCATCGCGACTCCATGGCAACCAGCTAAGCGATTGAAGACGCGGCACATACCGAAACCATCCAAGAGATTTTGAGTCCCCTGCCGCAATCGTTTGGTAAGTTCCGGGAAGCGGCCGGCTTCCCGTGAGGACCAGGTGCCGGATCGTCGAGGCCAAACAGGGGCCGAATAGGGACGGGACGCTGCCACGCTATACGGACGCTATCGCACTACACGGACAACACCCCAACTGAGTGCCGTGCAGTCAGATACCGTGTTTTCAGGTGGTTATGCAAGAAGGTGCTCGTCGACCCGGGTCGGCCCAACTCGGCATCATCGTTCTTCCGCAAGATCGAGAGCGCACGCCAACTCGGATACAGACATGCTGATCGTTGGCGGTGGCACGTCGGAATCGGTCGGCTTGGCGATGCTCGCGCCGGGCGGCCAACCCACGATCCGCGGACCTACCGGGAGCCAGACCTTGGCGCGAGACATGGTGCTACTGATATGGACCTCGGAGTCGCGCGACCAGCTTCCCCGCAGGTCGAGACTGAGCGCGCCCGTAGCGTGGTCGATCTCGAGTAAACGAGGGCTGGTGTTGCCCAGCCGATTGACGAACAACCCACCCCGCGTTGAGTGGATGGAGACGCGGTCCACCGGAGCCGCGAGCGGCGTGTCGAAGTCGACGGTCAACGCCCCTTGGTCGAGCGTCAGATCTATGTCCGTTAGCCACAGCCCGCCCAGCTCCAGATGGAAACCGCCCATGCGGAACGTCCCCTCGAGCGCGATCGGCACGTCCGGGGGAAGCCAAAGCCGGATCGTTGGGTAGTGCCCACCCAGAAGCGCACGCAGCCCTCCATCCTTGAACCAAGAGGTTTCCTCGAACGTGACGCGATAGGTCCACCTGGAACCTGAGGTCTCGAGTTTCTCGGTCAGCTCATAGGAATGTGAGTCGAAGTGGGCCTCGATCTTGGCGGTCTG
>CAXMPS010000444.1:0-1104 GCA_964194995.1 uncultured Gammaproteobacteria bacterium
CACGCTGTCCGATCAAACGGCCCCGATTCAGCTCGAGTCGATGGAATTTCCTGCGCCAGTGATTTCTGTTGCGATCGAGCCCAAAACCAAGTCGGACGACGAGAGGCTTTCAGAGTCTTTGCACCGTCTTTCGGAAGAGGATCCCACCTTCCTCGTCAGGTCCGATGAAGAGACCGGTCAGACAATCATTTCCGGGATGGGCGAACTACATCTAGAAGTGTTGGTCGATCGCCTGCTCCGCGAGTTCAGGGTCGACGCCAGCGTGGGCACGCCGCAGGTTGCATACCGGGAAACGATCCGCAAGCCGATCGAGAAGGTGTCGTACAAGCACGTCAAACAGACCGGCGGCCACGGTCAGTACGGACATGTCGTCATCAACCTCGAGCCGACCGGTCCCGGCGGCGGCTACGAGTTTGTCGACAAGATCAAAGGCGGAAACGTGCCCCGCGAGTACATCCCGTCGGTTGATGCCGGCATCGAGGCGGCTCTCGACCAAGGCATCATCGCCGGGTACCCGCTGGTGGATGTGCGGGCCGTCCTCGTGGATGGCTCCTCCCACGACGTCGACTCTTCGGAGATGGCTTTCAGGATCGCCGGCTCAATGGCGCTCCAGGAAGCGGCCCGCAAGGCCGGGGTGAAGCTTCTCGAACCCGTGATGGCGGTTGAGGTCACCACACCTGAGGAATACATGGGCGACGTCATCGGTGATCTGAACGGTCGTCGAGGAAAAGTCGAGGGGATGAGCCAGCGCGGCAACAGCCAGGTCATAACGGCCCAGGTGCCCATGTCGGAGATGTTTGGCTATGCGACTGACCTTCGTTCGAAGACTCAGGGACGAGCTAACTATTCAATGCAATTTCACTCGTATCAGGACGTGCCCGCGTCGATCGCCGAGGAAATCGTGGCGAGCCGGCGTGGCGAGGCGTGAGCAAGTCAGTAAGACACGGATCTAGGAAGAGATAGAGGAGCCGGAAGATGGCGAAGGCGAAGTTTGAGCGTACGAAGCCTCATGTGAATGTGGGGACGATGGGTCATATTGATCATGGGAAGACGACGTTGACGGCTGCGATTACGCGGGTGTTGTCGGAGCGGGTTGGTGGTTTG
>CAXMPS010000445.1:0-1664 GCA_964194995.1 uncultured Gammaproteobacteria bacterium
CGGGATCATGCCGGGCTACATCCATCAGCGCGGAAGGATTGGAGTGATCTCCCGCTCCGGGACACTCACTTATGAAGCAGTGCATCAGGTGACTCAGTTGGGACTCGGGCAGACAACTGCTGTCGGGATCGGTGGTGACCCTGTCAACGGCACCGATTTTGTCGATGTTCTCCGCATGTTTCAAGATGACGACGAAACCGAGGGTGTGGTCATGATTGGTGAGATAGGCGGCGCTGCCGAGGAAGAGGCCGCCGAGTTTGTCGCATCGGAGATGACCAAGCCCGTGGCGGGGTTCATCGCCGGGACAAGCGCCCCTCCGGGGAAACGAATGGGCCACGCCGGGGCCATTGTCTCCGGAGGCAAAGGAACCGCCGCCGCCAAGATCGAGGCGATGGAGGCGGCCGGAATCGTCGTAGCCGAAACACCCTCGGACATGGGCGAGGCCATGGCTAGTGCTCTCGGCTGAGAACCTGGCCATCATCGAGTCGGAAGGTCGGCGAATTCTCGAGTTCGCCCGTCAGGCGCCTCACGTGCCGGTTCCCCAATACCCCGACTGGACGATGTCCGATCTGGTTTCTCATACGGCATCGATTCACGGGAGGACGACGCTGGTCTGTCTGACCCTTCCCCAGGGGAGGATCTCGGCGCCGCGGCTCCCGGACGGCCGCGACCCTGTCGACTGGTACTCCGAGACGCTGGCAACGATGATCGATGCGCTGCGGGACGCCGACCCCGCCATCGAGGTTTGGGGGTTCGGCCCAGACCCGACGATCGGTTTCTGGGAGCGACGGATGGTCATAGAGACGGGGCTTCATCGTTGGGACGCCGAGCAGGCTCTGGGGCCGCCGGATCCTCTGCTCGACCGTGTTGCAGTAGCCGGTCTCGACGAGTTCCCTGACATGTGGCTGCCCTCTATGGTCGAGCTGCCCACTTTGGAGGTACTAGCGACTGACCAGGGCCGATCCTGGGTGTTCGGGTCTGGCGAGCCCGTCGAATCTGTGGAGGGCGGCGTCTCAGATCTCTACTTGAGACTCATGGCTCGTCCCGGTGTCGATCTCCCACCACAGTGGACGGCTGCGATTGACGGCCTTGTTCCGCCACCCAAGCGTTAGCTGAAACTCAACTGTGAGTCTTTGCTTTCGGCGAGCCGCGAAAAAAGACTCACAGAATGGTTTCGGCCTCGGTCCGGGTCCGAGGAAGCGCCGTCTTAGACTGCCCTGATGGGTTGGATCATCTTCTTCGTTGCCCTAGGGCTGCTCCTACTTCTGTTCGTGGTTATCTACAACGGTCTGATCAAGGATCGGAACCGGGTGGACAACGCCTGGGGTCAGGTGGAAGTCCAGTTGAAACGCCGCTACGACCTCATTCCGAATCTGGTCGAGACGGTGAAGGGGTATGCCACCCACGAACGCGAGACTTTTGAGCGAGTGACTCAGGCACGCGGCGCCGCACAGGATGCGAGCGGCCCCGCCGAGCAGGCCCAGGCCGAGAACTTTCTAACGGCCGCCCTTCGCCAACTGTTTGCAGTCGCCGAGGACTATCCAGAGCTGAGAGCATCGGAGAACTTTGCCGGTCTCCAGGGCGAGTTGGCCGAGACGGAGAACAAGATCGCCGTATCTCGTCAGATCTACAACGACACGGTGCTGACCTTCAACAACAAGGTA
>CAXMPS010000446.1:0-1854 GCA_964194995.1 uncultured Gammaproteobacteria bacterium
AGAAGGAAAGAAAGGAAGAAAGAAATGGCCGAGCGGTTTTCAAGCCCATTTGACATAGAGACACCACCCGGTGCGGAGGGGTGGCAGGATCTCTACACCTATTCATTGCCGTTCTCGGAGGACCGACGCGAGTTCGAGGACTCGATGTTCTGGTTCCAGGACAGCGTCCACTGGGGCGAGCCATTGACGCCCTGGGACGCAACCTGGTACGAGTACGCGCTTGCGTCCTTGTCCCAGTACAACACTCGTCACTACCTCATACCTCCTGCACTGGGGATCGACTATCGCGTGCTGAACGGCTACGCCTACCTCACTCCGATCCCGGTGCTCGATGGCGCCGAGATCGAGGCGAGGGTTCCCCAGTTCATGGAGCGGGCTGGTTTCTATTTCGGGAACTGGGATGACCTCTATGACAAGTGGCTCGTCAAGATCAAGGCCCTGATCGCCGAGATGGAGGCGATCTCCTTCGAGCCGCTGCCCGAGAAAGAGGACATGAGCGTCATCACGGAGGGCCATGGCTCCGGGTCGGGTTTGACCATTCAGGAGTCCTATCGGAACCTGTTGAATCTGGGACTGAAGCTGTGGCAGCACCACTTCGAGTTCCTGAACCTCGGGTACGCGGCGTACCTGGACTACTTCGGTTTCTGCAAGGAGGCTTTCCCGAACATTCCCGACTTGGCCATCGCCAAGATGGTGGCTGGTGTGGAGGTCGACCTTTTCAAGCCCGATGATGAACTGAAGAAGCTGGCTCAGGCAGCCATCGATGGCGGTCTCGCATCGACGTTCGACGGTTCCGATTCGGCAACGATTCTGGCGGCGCTCGACGGCTCCGAGGCCGGGCAGGGGTGGGTTGCCATGCTCGAGGAATCCAAACAGCCCTGGTTCAACTTCTCGGGCGGTGGTGGCTTCTATCACACCGACCAGGTCTGGATCGAGAACCTGGACATCCCGTTCGGCTTCATAACGAGCTACGTCGAGCAGCTCCAACAGGGAAAGGATCTCTCGAGGCCAACAGAGGCACTGATCGTCGAGCGCGACCGCGTCGTCGACGAGTACACCGAGCTCCTCGGCTCTGACGAGGATCGCGAGGCATTCCAGGGCAAGCTCGGACTCGCTCGCGTCGTGTTCCCTTACGTCGAGAACCACAACTTCTACGTCGAGCACTGGGCCCACTCCGTTGTCTTCCGGAAAATGCGCGAGCTTGGAAGCGTTTTCGTCAAGGAGGGCTTCTTCTCCGACGACAACGACGTCTTCTATCTCAAGAGAGACGAAGTGAACGAGGCGATCTGGGATATGTACTCGGCCTGGGCTGTCGGCACGAAATCGAGGGGCCCCGCCTACTGGCCGCCCGAGATCGCTCGACGCAAAGGCATTGTTGATGTGCTTCGCGAGTGGTCAGCGCCGCCGGCGCTCGGCGAGCCGCCAGAGGTCGTGACCGAGCCGTTCACGATCATGCTGTGGGGCATCACCTCGGACTCGATCAACATGTGGCTGGGGTCTGATGGTTCCGAGGAATCCGGGGATCTCTCAGGATTCGCAGCCTCCCCCGGTGTGGTCGAAGGCATTGCCAGGGTGCTGACCAGCGCCGATGAGATCGGTGACATCCAGGACGGAGAGATTCTCGTGGCGCCGATAACCGCACCCAGTTGGGCGCCCGTGTTCTCGAAGATCCAGGCCACGGTGACAGACATTGGTGGGATGATGAGCCATGCCGCGATCGTGTGTCGTGAGTATGGGGTGCCGGCGGTGACAGGCACCGCGTATGGCACTCAGAACATCAAGACCGGCCAGAAGATCCGGGTTGACGGTTCGGCGGGAACTGTCACGATTCTCGAGTAAAAGGGGGTGGCTCTG
>CAXMPS010000447.1:0-1402 GCA_964194995.1 uncultured Gammaproteobacteria bacterium
ACATAGATGCTCTAGTTACGGGACTACGCCGGGCCCGTGAGTTGTTCGGAATGTCCTGATGGCGCTCGAAGACCTATATCGCGAAGTGATCCTCGATCACTACCGGAACCCACGAAACAAGGGACACATCGAGTCACCGGACGCGACTGCCCATGGAGTGAACCCTCTGTGTGGCGACGAGGTGACCATCGACCTCACATTCAATGGCGACACGGTGACAGAAGTGGCGGTTGAGAGCCAGGGCTGCTCGATCAGCCAGTCGTCCGCATCGATGATGACGGAAGCGATCAAGGGCAAGACACGCGGCGAGATAGAGAATCTGACCAACAAGTTCAGGTCGATGATGTCAATCGAAGAAGACGTCGACCTCGGCCTCGATCCCGAACGGCCGGGCTCGGTTCTGGGGGACATGGAGGCTCTTCAGGGAGTGCGCCAATATCCGGTCAGGATCAAGTGCGCCAACCTCGGCTGGACGGTCCTCGCCGACGCCTTGAGCAGCTAAACCGCGCCTACTTCCTTATACCCACCGCTGCCGGCCCACCCCCTCCGGCCCTTTGGGCCGCCTCCCCCAAACTCGCTCCGCTCGAGGGGGAAGAAACATGCCAGTTCCTAGCGCAGTCCGCCTTCGGTCATCTTCTTGATATCGAGGGCGTCGTCGAGCTCGGCGGCGGTCATCAGACCCGCCTCCAAGACCAGGTCACGAACGGAGCGACCAGTACTCACCGCTTCCTTAGCGATCTTGGCGCCGTTGTCGTAGCCAATGTGGGGGTTGAGGGCGGTCACGATGACGGCGTTCCTCTCCACCAGCTCACGGGCCCGGTCGATGTTGGCCTCGATTCCATCGACACAATTGGTGCGGAAGGTGTCGCAAGCGTTGGCCAGCAGGCTGATCGACTCCAACACGTTGTGAGCCATCATCGGCATCATCACGTTCAACTCGAAGTTGCCGTTGGCCCCTCCCCAGGTAATTGCAGTGTCATTCCCAACCACCTGAGCGCACACCTGCATCATCATCTCCGACATAACCGGATTGACCTTGCCCGGCATGATCGAGGAACCCGGCTGTAACGACGGAATCCTTATCTCGGAAATGCCCGAGGTCGGGCCCGACCCCAGAAAACGTATGTCGTTAGCGATCTTGAACAGAGACACGGCAACTGTTTTAAGACCGCCCGAGGCCATCACCACAGCGTCCTTCGCCCCCTGTGCCTCAAAGTGGTCGGCGGCCTCCACAAATGGATATCCGGTGCGTTCCGCCATTAGGGAAATCACCGACGCTGCAAACCCCGCTGGCGCGTTTATCCCAGTGCCGACCGCGGTGCCGCCAAGTGCAAGTTCCTCGAGCTGGGGCAGCACGCCCGTCATTCGCTTCGATCCTTTTGCAACCTGGGCCGCCCATCCC
>CAXMPS010000448.1:0-5546 GCA_964194995.1 uncultured Gammaproteobacteria bacterium
TCGATGATCGTTGCCGGTTTCATCGAGCCAATCATCAAGGAGCTTCCGATGGAGTATGCGGTCGAGATGAACCGTCTCATCGAGCTCAACATGTTGGAGGCGGGCGCCGTCGGCTGAAAGCCGGGGCAGTCGGCTGAAAGCCGGGACCGTCGGCTGAGTTCCGAACGGCTCCGATGGCGGCTCTCTCCGGCCGTCACAAATGTAAGAACAGTCTCTTTACAGATTTCTTGCAGACCATGGGGACAATGGATTAGTTGTCAAACCATAGGATCCCACTACATGAAACGCCTCGCTTCTCTTATCGCGCTCCTGATGGTTGTTGCCGCCTGCAGCACCGCCGCCGAGGGCGAGGTAGCCACACTCGATGACCAGGTCGATGGAACCTCTGATGAGGTTTCTGACGACCAGCTCGACGCCGACGCCGAGGAAGCGATTCTCGCATTTGCCCGGTGCATGCGCGACAACGGGGTTTCCGACTTTCCCGATCCCGAATTGGACGCGAATGGCAACCTGAGGTTCTTCGGAGGTGGCCCGCCTGATGATCTCGGAGTCGATCAGGATACGTTGGAGGCGGCCTTCGAGGAGTGTTCCCCCTTGATCGAGGGAATCATCCAGAACTTTCGGGACATCGACGTGAGCGAGTTGGAGGACACCTTCCTCGAGTTCGCCGGTTGTATGCGGGATCAGGGCATCGACATGCCCGATCCCGACTTCTCCCAGGGATTTGGGCCGGGTGCGGGAGGGCGCGCCGGTATCTTCGGCGATCTCGATCCTCAGGATCCCGAGTTTCAGGCGGCGGCTGAGGAATGTCAGAGCATCTTCGAAGGCGAGTTCGGCCCCGGTGCTGGTGGCCGCCGAGGGCCCGAGTGAAAGACGACAATCGCCCGATGGGTGAAACCGATCCGGGTACGAAGGGTCGCAGAGGTTGGTGGGTCGTTGGGGCGGTTGCAATCATCGCGAGCGCGGCCGTTTATGGGCTAATTGCTGCGTTGGGAGGCAATGGCAATGAGACAGACGAAACTACGGCGGCGCTCAACACGGCCGAAGTGGTCAGAACCGATCTTGTGGACGAGACCACCTACCAGGCGACGCTCGGTCGTCCCGAGGCCGCACAGCTGACAGCGGGGCTTTCCGGCACCGTCACCTGGGTTCCCGAGGCTGGGACAGTGGTCGATCCGGGAGACAGCTTGTTCTCAATCGACGACTCGCCAGTGGTGCTACTCGACGGTGAGGTTCCTGCGTACCGCGATCTCCAACTAGGAGATACGGACGTCACAGTCCCGGCTGGCGCGAATGGCGTGGTGACCTGGCTTCCGGCTGCAGGCGCCATTCTCGAGAACGGCTCTGTCGTAGCCCGTATCGATGAGGCTCCGATTGTGGTTCTTCAGGGCGACATTCCGATGTATCGCGCACTTGGCGGCGGTGACGAGGGTCCGGATGTTCAGCAACTGGAGCGGGCGCTCGTCGACCTCGGCTATGACTCGGACGAGAGTGTGACCATCGATGAGGAGTTCACCAGCGCCACGGAATCGATGGTCGAACGTTGGCAAGAGTCTCTCGGGATGGACGAGACCGGCCGGGTCACAGTTGGTGAGGTGATCTTCGCCCCACTCCCGGGACAGGTGCTGTCGCATCAGAGCGCAGTTGGAACCGCCGTGGGTCTTGCGTCACCGATCCTCGCCGTCAGCGGGGGATCGGGCCTCTCCGGCGAAGACGTCATGCAACTAGAGCAGGCCCTGTCGGCGTTCGGCTATGAACCGGGGTCGATCGATGGTGTCTACGACTTAGAGACGGCATTGGCCGTAGGGGCATGGACCGGTGATATCGGGCACGGGCAGGCTGGTTGGCTTCCGGTCGGCAGCATTGCGTTTCACCCGGGCAGCTTGAGGTCAGTGGATGTCCTTGCGCCTGTGGGTTCTGTGGTGGGCCCGTCAAGCCCGGTGATCACGGCGGCTGCCCTGGAGACGATCGTCCGGATGAACCTGCCGGCCGGGGACCAGGAGCTCCTCAGCGTTGGCACATCGGTCATCATCGTGATGCCGGATCAGAGCGAGACCCTGGGGACCGTGACGTTCGTATCCGCGGTTGCCGTCGGTGGCGACCAGGGAAATCCGGCCACGTTCGAGGTGGAAATCGCCCTTGACGACCCGACCGTCGCTGCTGGGCTCGATGAGGCTCCGGTGGACGTGAGAGCCGTCACCGAGACTGTGGAGAATGTGCTGGCCGTGCCGGTCTCGGCACTGCTGGCTCTCGCCGAAGGCGGTTATGCGGTCGAGCTCGTCGATGGTGAAAGCACCCGGCTGGTCGCCGTGGACCCGGGTTTCTTCGCGGATGGCCAAGTAGAGATCACCGGAGATATCGAGGCCGGAGCCGTGGTGGTGACTCCATGAACACTGTTCTTTCTTTAAAGAAAGTCGTCAAGGAGTATCCGTTGACCCCCCCGGTTCAGGCACTTGCAGGCGTCGATCTGACTGTTGAGTCTGGTGAACTGCTCGCAGTGGTCGGTCCCTCTGGGTCGGGCAAGTCGACGATGCTCCACATCATGGGGACGCTGGACCGTCCGACGAAGGGCGATGTCTCAGTCGCCGGGTATCGGGTTTCGGAGCTCTCGGATGCCGAGCTGTCCGGCCTCAGGTCAAGGCACATTGGCTTCGTCTTTCAGGCCTTCTATTTGCTGACCGGGTATTCGGCGCTGGACAACGTGGCCGATGGGCTGCTGTATAACGGCGTGCCTCTCGACGAAAGGAGGGCACGCGGTCGTACGGCGCTGGAGACTGTCGGGCTTTCTCATCGCCTCGATCATGTCGCCACCCAACTATCGGGCGGCGAGCGTCAGCGAGTGGCGATTGCCCGCGCCATCGTTGGCGAGCCTTCGATTGTGCTGGCCGACGAACCCACCGGGAACCTCGACTCGACGACCTCGGCGGGGATTGTCGAGTTGCTTCATGAGTTGAACCGTGCCGGTTCGACGATTGTTGTGGTCACCCACGATCCCGAGATCTCGGCGAGCTTGCCCCGCATCATCCACCTTCGAGACGGGCTGATCGAGAGCGATCGCACCCGAGAACTCAGCTCTTGACCAGCGGCGACCTCAAAAGCGAGCTACATCCGTCCGACCTGGCCCGGACTGCCACGGTAGGTGCTCGCACCCGGCCGCTACGCGCTGCCCTGTCGGCTCTCGGAATCATGATCGGCATCGGCGCAATGGTGGCCGTCCTCGGACTCAGCGAGTCGTCCAAGTCCGAGTTGTTGGAGCAACTCGAGCAACTCGGCACGAACCTGCTCACGGTCCAAGCCGGGGCCGGTATCGGACGTGGAGACGCCGTCTTGCGTGAGGAGTCGGTCGCGATGATCGGGAGAATCGGTCCGGTTGAGGCGACCGCGTACGTGAGCAGCGTTGATGCCAATGCCTACAGGACAGACCTCGTTCCTGAGGCACAGACGGGAGGCATTGCGGTTAGGGCCGCCGAGCCGAATCTGCTCGAGACTCTCGGAGGCACCTTGGCGGCCGGCGTGTTTCTCGACGGAGCAACGGCTTCATATCCTGCTGTTGCCCTTGGCTCGGTCGCGGCCGACAGGCTGGGCATCCGTTCGCTGGAGAATTCACCCCAGATTTGGCTGGGTGGAGAATGGTTCGCTGTAGTCGGGATTCTCGATGGACTCACACTTCACCCCGATCTCGATCGGTCGGCGATCATTGGTGAGGTCGCTGCGAACGAGTTTCTCGACCACCACGAGGCGCCGACCACTGTTTACGTGCGTACCCAGCCCGAGGACGTGTTGTCGGTGGCAAATGTTCTGCCTGCGACTGCGAATCCTGAGTTCCCCGACCAGGTCCAGGTGACCAGGCCAACCGACACACTCGAAGCTGCTGAGGCCGCCGACGACACACTTACCGCTCTCTTCCTAGGTCTTGGAGCGGTGGCGCTGCTTGTGGGTGGCGTCGGCATTGCCAACGTGATGGTCATCAGCGTTCTGGAGCGTCGATCGGAGATCGGGTTGCGGAGGGCCCTGGGCGCTACTCGTCGACACGTTACCTATCAGTTCCTCGGTGAAGCGTTGTTGCTCGCTGGTGTTGGCGGACTCGCCGGTGTGTTGCTCGGGTCGGTCGTTACGGCTGCATGGGCTACATATCAGGGTTGGGACACTCTGGTCCCATTGGTGGCTGTCGTCGGAGGTGTGGTTGCTGCGTTAGCGATTGGGGCTGTCGCCGGCCTGTATCCCGCTCTTCGGGCAGCCAGGCTCAGCCCGACGGAGGCGCTTAGGGGCTAACGGCCGGTCGCCGAGAAGTGGTGATAATCCTTCTTGGAACTCCAATCGCCACCCCATAGCCATCCGATCGACTGGAACGCTTGAACCACCCGGTCGTCTGGCTGGATCATTCCTGGATCCTCCAGGGTTCGGTCCATGTATCGCCCTGCCTTAGGTGGGTCGATGACGATGTCATCAATGAACGGGTTTTGCTGAGGGTTCAGGTCAATAGCGAGGCCCTTGGCATGCTCACTCCATGTGGTGGTGCCCTCGATGACTCTGCAGTTGAAACCCGAGGTGTTGTTCTGTCCGGGTAACTCGAGCTCGCTCACGTCGAAGTCACCGACCGGCCGCATCTCCTCGATCGGGAAGCCCGCCGAGAACAGGGCTCGGAAGACACCCAGAACTCCGTCGGCATGCGTGTGATGAACGATCAGCTCGCCGCCGTGGACCGCCCCGTCGAAACCCCAATAGGTCGCCTTTACGAGCCGAAGCTCGCCGGGCGGCACCGGACACCCATCCCTCCAGGAGTGGGACAGTCGCTCCGCATCGACCAGCTCGATTCCGCCCTCAAATCGAGGAGACGAGGAGGTTGTGGTGGGTTCGGCGACCGTTGTTGATGTCGGTGCCGTGGTCGTGGTCGTGGTCGTGGTGTCGACCGTTGCTAGAGAGGGCGTCGTTACAGCAATCCCGCCATCTGGACTGCATGCTGTCGCGACAACAAGAAGCGCGATTCCAACGCAGAGGGATCTATACGTTGCTGTGTCCGACGACGTACCCGAGAATCAAGCCCCCAACGGCTCCCCAAACGACCGAGAAGTTCTCCCCGACTGCATAGACGGCAGGCCAATCAGCAATCCGAAAGATCGTTGCCAGGGCTATGCCTCCAATAATGCCCATGAGAATCGTCCCGATGAGGTTGTCGGCTCGGGCGATAAAGCCACCGACGAGCCCGCCCACGGCGCCTACTCCTCCGATGATTGCAAGCGCCTGCCAGATCTCAGCATCAAGGAACATCAGAGGCAGACTAGTGGCCCGTCTTACAGATGATTGTGGTCTCTCTCCGGCCCTCGACGTCGCTCGCGGTGTCCTCCGCCTCGCCGCACCTACGGGTGCGCCTTCGTTGTGTGTCCTTGCGAGTCGGCCGCCGATGACTCGGAGACACCCTCACACCATCTGTGCGACAGACCACTAGCGGCGCGGGCCTTCCGTCTATGAGTCTTGGGGCCTGCTCTACGCGGAGATGACTCTCTCTTCGATCACGCTGGTGATCGGGAACTGAACTGATCTTCCTG
>CAXMPS010000449.1:0-1145 GCA_964194995.1 uncultured Gammaproteobacteria bacterium
TTGAGGAGCTCTCGAGCAGCCGGTGGAACTACTGAGCTTGTTCGCTGTGGTCCGGCGAAGCTGTCCACTGCTGACCAGTCATCGAAGCTCATCAGGGTGACAAACTCGACGTCGGCATCCGGGGTGTCGCTGCGACGCAAGATGTCTACCGCGGCTAGTCCGGGAATCGCCTTGGAGGTGATGTCAGGAACGACGGATGTGGTTAACAGCTCCTCGTAGGCGTCGGCGTTTTCGATCGTGGTCCAGCCATGCCAAACACGCAGGATCATTAAGGGACCTCCTTCGGGACGCTCGGAACCGTACCCCAACTGTGACGCCGGGTGCATCGGGCTTCGAAGCTCCCCCATATAGGCACCTATGCGCTACCTGGCACGGTGGCATGGGGGAGATGGCAATCTGGGAGTCTGCCTGTGAGCGGAGGAACCAGTGTCGTACCGATTCGGCCATGTCGCATTGTTCGTGACGGATCTTCAGGCAGCAGAAGCCTTCTATCAGGAGACGTTCGGAATGGAGGTGCTGTTCCGAGAAGCCGAGGGCGATGACGGCTACTGGTACACCCTGCCGCCCGGTAAGGGTTGGGAAGACGCCGAGGGGGCGGGGGTGGAGACTGGAATGGTGGCTCTCCAGCGAGATGAACTCAATCTGCCGATATTTCGTGGCAAGCCCAAGTTCGGCACCGTCCTCGAGATCGGTATCGCGGTCCCCACCGAAGAGATCGAAGCCATCAGCAGCGGCCTACCAGAGAGCGCTACCCGACTGCCCCCGCTCGGCCAACATCACGGACCGGGACCGCACATTGAGGCCGAGCTGGTGGGCGGTAGCTGTGATGACTGACCACGGGTCAAGTGGGTCCTCAGGAGGCGCTAGAGGGGTCTACACACACGATGTCGACGAGCTGGTACACATCGCCACAAGTCGCCTCACCCGCGCGCTTACCCCAGATGAGTGCGCGACTCACGCCATCGATCCATGCCCGACGCTCGAAGAGATCCGATCAGGTAGCGCATAACGGCACATATGCGCTACCTGGCTGGCTCGCTCCACTCTGCGATGAGAGCCGCGGATTCGGCTTCACTGAGCACCCAGTGGCGTTTGATGTGGTTCAGGGTGCTGTCACCAAAAGAGGCCATCGATCGTGACTTGAG
>CAXMPS010000450.1:0-1945 GCA_964194995.1 uncultured Gammaproteobacteria bacterium
AAATCGACAATCGTTCCATCGTGCACCTCCATCGAGACAACTCTCGTCGATAGTGATGCAACGACCCCCTGACATCGCAGCCGATATGGGCGGGTGCCAAGGGGTAGCCTGGACGCACGGCCCTGATTCTCCTACTGCGAGACAGTCAATGTCGACAGCGGAGCAAGCACTCGGTAAGACGAGCGATATGGCGCAGAACAGGGCCTTCGGTATGGGACAGGCTTGACCGCCCGGGCCCGTGGTGTGCCAACGAGTAGTGTCGCTCGATGGCTCAATTGACTCGTCCGAGACGTTTGTGGGAGTCGCTGCTTTCCATTGGTGCATACCCGGGTGAGACCGACATACAACGCGGCAAGCGGCGCATCGTTGTCGCCTTCTTCTCTCTCGGTGCGCTGACTCGTTTGTTCTTTGCAGCCCTGGAGTTCGGTGAGGGTCTGCCGGGTGTGGGCGTGGTGGACCTCTCCGCCGCGATCGTGTCGATCCTCTTTCTCGTCATGCTGCAGTTGAGGCCGGATTGGTTCCTGTGGATCGTCAACGCGGCCTTGTTCTTCCTTCTCGTGGAGGTCCTGGCGGCAACGGTCATTCTCGGCGGCCTGGTGCCCTCCGAAGTGATCGTCCTGTTTGGGCTGTTGGCGGTGGTCGGTGCATTGATTGTTCTCGACCTCAAGGTGGCGTTCTTGTGGGTTCTGGCCTACCTGTTCACGCTGCTGTTGGCAGTCGTGTTGCCGGAACGGATAGAAGCTGTGCATGTGGTCGAGTGGTCGCCAGGCGGCATTGCGGTCACCATCGCCGGGGTGACGATCTTCGTGTTTGCCGGTATGGCGTATTTCGTACGCCAACGGGATCGGTTCCAGCGAGAGTCCGACGACTTATTGCACAACATCCTGCCGGAAGAGATCGCGCGGAGGCTCAAGGCGGACGACACGGTCATCGCCGACGACTACGAGTCGGCGTCGGTGCTGTTCGCCGACATGGTCGGCTTTACCCCCATGTCCGAAGCCATGACACCTCCCCAACTCATCAGGCTGCTCAACGACGTGTTCGCCACCTTCGACGGTTTCGTCAACGAGTTGGGCCTAGAGAAGATCAGAACCGTGGGCGATGAATACATGGTTGCCGCAGGGGTTCCCCAGGCACGTCCTGATCATGCACACGCCATTGCCGAGTTGGCGCTCCGCATCCGCGACCACACCGAGACCACCCGGTTCGACGGCCATGACATCAAGCTGCGAATCGGGATCAACTCGGGTCCGCTCGTCGCTGGGGTGGTCGGGACCCACAAGTTCTCATACGACCTGTGGGGAGATGTCGTGAATACCGCCAGCCGCATGGAATCCGAAGGCATTCCAGGATCGATCCAAGTGACCGAGACCACCTACGAGCTGATCCAGGACCGGTACGTCTGTGAGCCCCGTGGCGTCATCTCGGTGAAGGGCAAAGGAGACATGACCACCTACCTCCTCGTTTCTAGGCGAGCCAACGCTGCCCTCACCCCGTAGACGCGGCGCTCACAGATCGCTCAGCAGTCGACCGAGTCTGCATGGTCACGGCCACACAGATCATCGATCCGAAATCGAAGAATCAGCCAAGCCAAGCGAGAGATATCCGGCAATCGGCTCGCGCACCCGGAGTGATTCGCCGCTTCCAGCTAGCGCATAACCGGCAATATGCGCTCCCCGCTTCACCGGACCGGTAGCGCATATGTGCCGATATGGGCAGGTCAGGCGCGCAATGCGGTGAAGACCTCGTAGACCATCTAGGCAGGCCAGAAGAGACCCTGGTCGCCGAGCTGGGCCAGAATCTACCCGACCAGCCAATTTCTCATCGAGGCCTATTGCCAGACCGATCCTGACTTGCATTCAACTCCGAGCCAAGTAGGGCGGCATGAGTTTGCGTCGGACCCGAGGAATGCAAAGCTAGACCGGGTTCGAGGCCACTACCAGGA
>CAXMPS010000451.1:0-2318 GCA_964194995.1 uncultured Gammaproteobacteria bacterium
ACGAGGATTGCTACACCGACGAAACGGAAGCCACGGAGGTACGCTTGCTCCCCCAACAGCGGTTTCCCCCGGGACGTGCTCCCCACATCTATGGCAGTCCAGACGGCCTGAGCAGGTAGGTACACAAGCAAGGCCACATCAAATCTGAGAGATGCAAGTCGTTCTTGGAAGTTTCCATCGGCAGCGCCGATCGCGGACAAAGGACCAACTACGGCGAACGCGGCCGCGTTTACGACAAGCGCCCGCACTACACCTCTTGGCCCGCGCTTGGTGGCCCAAAGCCCAACTGTTCTTATAAAGAACGTTGTGAACAATGCGCTGCCGTATTGACCGATCCAATAGTCCATGGTTGGCTGAGGTTAACCTAGTTCCCGCTATCCTCCTACCGTCTCCTCCCGTCCCTCTCCCAGTCATACTATGTGCAGGTTGTTAGTCCTGTCCGTCGTCAGATAATTTGAGACAGCTGGCTGTCTGAACCAAGAGAGGTTCTGGCTCATCTGGTTGGTCATATTAGGCGGCGCTTAAGCGGTGCTGCAAGCGCCGGTGTTCGATCGTCTGTCGTTTGATCTTCTCCCTTTCCAGCAGGATTGTCTGGCCCCGCCCTAAGTAGACATCGGCTGGTGTCAGATTGTTCAGGCTCTCGTGATAGCGCTGATGATTGTAGTGCGCGACGAAGGCCTCGATCCGGGCCTCGAGGTCGCCAGGCAAATAGTAGTTCTCGAGCAAGATGCGGTTCTTCAGCGTCTGGTGCCATCGCTCGATCTTTCCCTGGGTTTGAGGATGATAGGGGGCGCCGCGGGTGTGCTGCATGTCCCGCTCGTCGAGCCAGTCGGCCAGGTCGCCGGCGATATAGCTCGACCCGTTGTCGGACAGTAGCCGAGGCTTGTGGGCGACCGTCGCCTGATCACAGCCTGATGCCTTGAGCGCCATCTCCAGCGTGTCGGTGACGTCCTCGGCTTTCATGGTCATGCACAGCTTCCAGGCGATGATGTAGCGGGAGAAGTCGTCGAGGATCGTCGACAGGTAGAACCAGCCCCAGCCGATGACCTTGAGGTAGGTGAAGTCGGTCTGCCAGAGCTGGTTGGGCGCCGTCGTCTTGTCCCTGAACTCATCCGCAGCCTTGATCACCACGAAGGCCGGGCTGGTGATCAGGTTGTGGGCCTTCAGCAGCCGGTAAACACTGGCCTCCGACACGAAGTAACGTTCCGTATCGGTGAAGCGCACCGCCAGTTCCCTGGGTGACAGCTCGGGCTCCTCCAGGGCGAGCCACACGATCCGGCCGCGGACCTCGTCGGGGATGCGGTTCCACACCCGACCGGGACGGGACGGGCGATCCTCCAGTGCCTCCGGTCCACCCGTCCGATAGAGATCGTACCAACGGTAAAAGGTGGCGCAGGGGATACCGATCTGATCCAAGGTCCGCCGGACCGACAGATGCGAGCGCTCGACCAGCTGGATGATCTCCAGCTTCTCTGCAGCCTGGTATCTCATCCCTCGTCGCCCCCATCCCCGGTCATGCTTTTTTTGAGCAGCCGGTTCTCCAGCATCAGCTCGGCAACAACCTCCTTGAGCTCCCCAGCTTGCCGGCGCAGGCCCTTCACCTCCTCCGAGGTCGCCTCCCGCGCGGTGTCGCCCGCAAGCCGCTTCTTGCCGGCCCCCAGGAACTCCTTCGACCAGCGGTAATAGAGGTTCTGGTTGATGCCTTCCCGGCGGCACAGCTCGGCGATGCTGTCCTCGCCGCGCAGGCCGTCCAGCACGATCCGAATCTTCTCCTCGGCCGAATACTGGCGCCGCGTCGCGCGCCGGATATCACGGATCGTCTTCTCTCCGCCGCCCGTACCGGCGGCCCGTTTCTGTCTCATCTTCGCTCCCTCATGGGCTACGATGAGCCAGAAACTCTCTCTTAGGCAATCACATCAATCTGTCCAATAGGCGCTGACGGGGCACAGGCATGACTGAAATGACGCCGGTCGGCACCACCGGCGTCCCGAAGCCCGCCTTCGACCGGATGACCGAGGATGAGAAATTCGCAACGCTGTCGAAGCAAGGTATCCCGCTGCCATTCGTCGACATCCGAGTGATGAGCGACGACGGGGTTGTAGCGTGGGACGGTCAGGCGATGGGCGAGTTGCAGGTGCGGGGCCCCTGGATCGCGGATTCCTATTACAAACCCGAGGACCCCATCGATAGTTGGACCGACGACGGCTCGTTCCGCACCGGCGCTCAGTGGTCGGCTCCATCTCTCACCTCCAGTCCAATCCGCATCTCCAATTGTCGGCCGATCGGCCGCCGAGGTCAAGCTCGGTTTGACAGCGAAG
>CAXMPS010000452.1:0-11679 GCA_964194995.1 uncultured Gammaproteobacteria bacterium
GTTAATCCTTGGGTGGGTGTCCCAGTCCCGAAACGTCCTTACCAGCCTCGCGGGCCAAGACGTCCAACGCGGCTGTCGCACCGGATGGGTCGGTCTCGAGTCCAAGCGAGTTGGCCAAAACCGGGCTCTCACCTTCGGTCATCATCAAGTAGTCAGCCTGCAAGGATCCTGAGTCTGTTGTGATGGTGAAACCATCCCCGGAGGGACTCGATATGACTTCTTCGTCTCGGATGACTGCGCCGAACGACTCGGCTTGCCCTCGGGCGATGGCTTGGAACTCGGTCCCCGCGAGGCTAGTCAATGACAAAAATGGGCAAATGAACTCCGCGAGGATCCCCATTCACGGGCCACTTGACCTGAAGCGAACCCTGCAGCCTCTTCATGGGAATTTTGCAGAGGACGGTTGGTGGCTGTCGGCGCGAACGCCAGATGGGCCTGGGAGCCTTCGAGTCAGTCGTACTAGAGACGAGATGATCGGAGATGCCTGGGGTGCCGGCGCTGCATGGCTGCTCGGCCGGCTCGCCGCGATCACCGGACTCGAGGACGATCCCGATGTCTTTCAAACCGACGACCCGATTATTTCCGAGCTGCACCGCCATAACCGTGGAATGCGTTTCGGGCGCACGGGCTTGGTCTTTGACTCTCTCATCGCGGGAATCGTCCGACAGAAGGTGACCGCGCAAGAGGCTGCGTCCGCAATGCGCGGTCTCTACCGGAAATTCACCGACTCGGCACCTGGCCCGAATCAGAGGCTGCGGCTGCCGCCCGACCCGGAGCGCATGGCCGAGGCACCCTATTGGGAGTTTCATGACCTTCATCTCGAGAAGCGTCGAGCCGACCTGATAACGAGGGTGGCGGCCGATCACGAGAAGATTGACGGATCGAGTGACCTCATCCCGCTTGAAGCAGCGTCGATGCTCCATCGCTACCAGGGGATCGGAGAGTGGACCATCGCCGAGACGTTGGCCCCGTCGCATGGCGATGCGGACCAGGTCGCCGTGGGTGACTTCCATCTCAAGCACATGGTCGTCTACCACTTGACTGGCCGACCGAGGGGAACCGATGATGAGATGTTGGAGCTTCTCGAGCCTTTCCGGCCGCATCGGGGACGAGTTGCGCGATTGATCCACACTCTCGGGCATGAGCCCAAGTACGGGCCTCGTGCAACACCGCGCGATATCACAGCGATATGACAATCTGTGGCTCCGTAAGGAAGGCGACCGGATCGTGACTCTCCCCTCAATCACATATCAGAGTGATGATGACGTCGACCTCGAGGAGTTCATTGATCTGTTCGTCGACTCCACGCTTGCACTGCGGCGCCCTGCCGATGACCCCGATCGGATGAGACGGATGCTCGCAGAGGCGGATCTGATCGTCACCGCCAGGTACGGAGATCGGCTGGTGGGGATCAGCAGGTCGGTGACCGACTGGGTTTATTGCACCTATCTCTCTGACCTAGCGGTTCGATTGGAGTACCAGGGTCAGGGAATCGGCAGAGAGCTAGTGCGTCTCACCCGGGAAGCCACGCCACAGGCAACCGTCGTCCTTCTCGCCGCTCCAAAGGCCGCCGACTACTACCCCAAGATTGGCATGGAGCGACACCACTCGGCCTGGGTTCTCCCTCCCGGCCAGAGTGTCATCTGAGCAACCAAGTTGCGATCAGGTCACCGACGATGTCGGGGTCTCGGACCTGGTTGTGAGTTGCGCCCTCGACCACTTCAACCAAGACGTCGCTTCCAGAGTCTGTCAGCGCCGTCTCGAAATTGAAGGTGAAATCGATCGCCACAAATCCGTCTCGGTCGCCGTGCATCAGCAGGCTGACGATATCGGTGTTCCGGTCGACCAGATTGTGAGGGTTGCCCGCGAACCATGCGTCGGGTTCTGCCTCAGGTCCGCCTCCGAAGAAGGGAAGCATCAGAAACCCGAGGCGGTCCACGTCGTATGGCCCGGCCAGGCCGACGAGCTTGTCGGGGACTCCGGACCCTTCGTGGGGGCAGGAGAGCCCGTATTGGTCTCCTGTCAGCGCTACGACCGCCGATAGGTGAGCGCCCGCGGAGTGGCCGAGCAGCGCAACGCTGCCGTCAGATCTGGGATGGGATTGCGCCAGCCGAACTGCGCAGGCTATGTCATCGAGTGCAGCCGGGAAGCCCGCCTGGCCGTCTGAAAGGGTGTAGTCGGTGTTGACGGTGAGATAACCCTCTCCGGTGAGAAAGGTCGCAAGATCGCGCATTATCGAAGGGTCCCCGGCAATCCAGCCACCACCGTGGACGAGCACCACAGCTGGAAAGGGCCCATTTCCGTCGGGCACCCGGATCTCCGGATCGATGTTATCGGGGGGAGGGGTGGTCGTTGACGTCGAAGCTGTGGTAGTGGTCCGAGCCGGCGTGGTCGTAGTCGTTGTTGATGTCGTGCTCGTTGTCGACGTCGTTGTCGTGGAGGAAGTCGGTGGCAGCGTGCGGGAGGTTTTTGTCGCATCCGGCACCGTCGAGACGACCGAGGGCACGGAGGTGCTCGTTCCCCCCTCCGCAGGCGAGCATGCCGCAACCAACAAGCACGCAACAGCCGCACGAATCAGGAGACGAGAGATGCGGCCTCCCGGTCGACATGCCATTCGACACTGGCGTCGCCGCTATCGAGCATGCCGGCCGGTGTGTCACCCTTGAAGGTCGTCTTGAGTGCCTCCGCCTTGCCCGCTCCCACGGCGACGACGAGAAGCAATCCGGCGCTCCAAAGCAGAGGAAACGTCGCAGTCAATCGATCCTCGCCAAGCTGGGGTACGTGGTTGGCCACATACCATTTGTCCCGCTGCTCTAACGCCTGGGTCCCTGGAAAGAGAGAGGCGGTGTGGCCATCGTCGCCCATCCCCAGCATGATCACGTTGGGTGGCTGGTCCTTGAGCACCGATCCGAGGCGGGTTTCATATGAAGCGGCCGAATCGGCAGGAGTCAGATCGTCATCCCAGGTTGGTCGATGGAAGCGGGCTCCGATGTGATCAATGAGCGCCGCTTGGGCCATGGCTCCGTTTGATTGGGAGTGATCGTGAGGAACCCACCGTTCATCCGACAGCCAGATGTCCACCTGCTCCCAGCTGATCGGCTGGTCTCGGAGGATCTCGTAGGTGGCTCGCGGCGTCGATCCGCCGGCCAAACCCAGAGTGAAGTCATCCGAGGTGGAGGCAATCAGCTCGGCTACTCGGGATGATGCTGCCGTGGCCACGTCCCGGGGCGTGTCGTGTATCAGCAGCTCCATCTTGAGAACGCTAACGCTTCGTCTACATTCTGCCCGTGGTCGATTCAGTCACGATTCCGTGGGAGGGCGGCGAGGTCTCAGGCCGGATTGCAGGCACGGGCTCGATCGGGATGGTGCTGGCTCATGGAGCGGGAACCAACCAGGACCACCCTCTGATGACCGCCCTGCGCGATGGCCTGGCCGCCGCCGGGCTGCGTGTCATGACCTTTAACTATCCTTACACCGAGCGAGGATCGAGAAGTCCGGACCGCGCCGAGAGGCTCGTCAGGTGTCACCGGGGGGCGGCTGACTTTCTTCGCCCCACCGTCGAGCTCTTATTTCTCGGTGGCCGCTCGATGGGCGGTCGAATGGCTACCTACCTGGTAGCCGAAGGCGATGGAGCGGCCGGCGTTGTCCTCTATGCATATCCATTGCACCCAGCCGGAAAGCCCGAGAAGCTGCGAATAGAGCATTTCCCTGACGTGAGAGTCCCTCTTCTGTTCTTCCAGGGCACACGTGACGCCCTGAGCCGGGTGGAGCTCTTCGACCGGCACATCGCCACACTCTCCAACGCAAAGGTGGAGTGGTTGGAGGGTGCAGATCATTCCTTCCGTGGCAAGGGATGGTCGCCGGAGACAATGGTGGAGCGCCTCGTGGCGGGCACCACCGACTGGATCGGCCAGATCTCGTCTGGCAGAACCTCTCAATCGCGACCATAATTGGGCGTTCACCCCTCGCTTCTCCAAGGAGTTTTTCAATGTCGCAAGTGAGTCTGCGCGCGGAAGCAGGCCGGACCTCCGGTTCCCGCGAAGCACGGCGTATCCGGCGCACCGGAAATGTGCCGGCGATCGTCTATGGCAAAGGGACCGATCCGGTTTCGGTGACGGTTGATGCCCATGAACTTCAAGTAGCGCTGCACACCGACGCTGGTTCTAACGCCCTGATCAACCTGTCGATCGAGGGTGGTGACACGCTTCTCACCATGGCTCGTATCATCGAGAAACACCCCTTCCGCGATGAGTACCGGCATATTGACTTTGTGACCATCTCCATCGACGAGAAGCTAACGGTCGAGGTGGCTATCGACTTTCAGGGATCCCCGATCGGAGTGCTGGAGGGCGGGGTCTTTTCGCCACGCCGGACACACGTCATCGTGGAGACGCTTGCCACCGCGATTCCTTCGAGCATCGGGCTCGATGTTTCCGACGTGCAGATCGGCGGTTCGCTTCGAATCTCCGACCTTGTCGAGTTGGAAGGAGTCACCTACACCGAGGACTCCGAAGCCGTCATCATGTCCGTCACCACGCCAGCCGCGGAGATCGTCGAAGAGCCCGAAGAGGATCTCGAGCTTGCCGAGGGCGAAGAGCCTGTCGAAGGTGAAGAGGGTGAAGGAGAAGCTGACGCTGACACCGAGGGCGAAGACGAAGACACCGAGTAGCCCGATGCATATCGTGGCCGGCCTCCGGAATCCCGGGTCCGAATACGAGGGCACCAGGCACAACGTTGGCTTCGAGGTCGCCTCCCGCGTGTTGGAGCGCGCCGGTGAGAAATGGGGGCGAGCCCCTTCTCGGCTGAGAGCCGGCAGCAGTCAGGTGGGAGTTGGCGATGCACGCGTTGTCTATCTCGCCCCTGCCACCTTCATGAATGATTCCGGATCATCGGTGCGAGCGGCTCTTGACTACTACAGCCTGGATCCAGAAGCGTTGCTCGTCGTCCATGACGACATCGACTTGCCGTTCGGGAGGCTCCGAGTACAAGTTGGGGGTGGCAGTGGTGGCCACAATGGGATCCGTTCGATCGAGCGGTCGCTCGGCTCAAAGGACTTCAGCCGGCTCAAGATCGGAGTAGGGCGCCCGCCGGGCTCGATGGATCCGGCCAATTTCGTTCTTCGTGATTTCACCAAGTCTGAGAGGCCCGACGTAGACCTGATGGTGGAAGATGCTGCTGAGGTGGTCGAGTTGTGGGCGGCCGACCGGGCACGGTCACAAGAGATGGCGGCCCTGCGGGACGGAGGCTGACGACTGGCCTAACGTGGCCGGATGGCCGACTACGTAGGGGCGATCGACCAGGGAACCACTTCGACCCGATTCATGATCTTCGACGTGGGCGGGAATGTCGTTGCTGTCGACCAGCGGGAGCACAGCCAAATCTTCCCCGAGCCGGGATGGGTCGAGCACGACCCAATCGAGATCTGGTCCAACACGGTATCCGTCATCGAGGGAGCTCTGGCAACAGCCGGGCTCGGCCCATCGGATTTGTTGGGAGTCGGCTTGACGAACCAACGGGAGACCACGGTTGTTTGGGAGCGGTCCACCGGGCGGCCGGTGGCGAACGCCATTGTCTGGCAGGACACCCGTACCTCCAAACTGTGCAGCCAGCTCGCGGGAGAGGAGGGCCCGGATCGGTATCGCGGCCAAACGGGGCTGCCTCTTGCCACCTACTTCTCCGGTCCCAAGTTCAGGTGGCTGCTCGACGAGCTTGATCTCCATGATTCGGCGGCACGCGGTGATCTTGCGTTCGGAACAATCGACTCGTGGGTCGCATGGAATCTGACGGGGGGTATCAGCGGCGGTGAACATGTCACCGACGTGACGAACGCCTCGCGCAGCCTCCTCATGGACCTCGGCACGACCAGTTGGGATGCCGATATCGCCTTGGAAATAGGAGTGCCGACAACGGCCTTTCCGGAAATCGTTCCCTCGATCGGAGAGATCGGGCGCTGTGTTGGGGCTCTCGACGGTGTTCCTCTGGCGGCGATCCTCGGTGATCAGCACGCTGCGCTGTTCGGCCAGGTCTGCTTCGAGCCGGGCGACGCCAAGAACACGTACGGAACGGGAAACTTCATGCTGCTCAACACCGGCACGGAGCCGGTGGCCTCTGAAGCGGGGCTCTTGACCACTGTGGGGTACCAGCGTTTGGGTGAGCCGACGGTTTATGCCCTCGAAGGGTCGGTGGCGGTCACGGGCTCACTTGTTCAATGGCTGAGAGACAACATGAAGATGTTCGACGACGCCGCAGAGGTTGAAGGGCTGGCGCTATCGGTCGAGGACAACGGCGATGTTTACTTTGTGCCTGCTTTTTCCGGCCTGTTCGCTCCCCACTGGCGTCCTGACGCCCGCGGCGTCATCACTGGATTGACTCGTTTCGCCAACCGCGGTCACGTCGCCCGGGCCGCTCTCGAGTCAGCGGCCTTCCAGACGAAGGACGTTCTGGACGCGATGGTCGCTGATTCAGGTGTTGCCCTCTCCGAACTGAGGGTTGATGGCGGGATGACTGCCAACAATTTTCTCATGCAGTTCCAGGCGGACATGCTCGGCGTGGATGTGATCCGGCCCCGGATCACCGAAACCACCGCATTGGGCGCTGCCTATGCGGCTGGATTGGCGGTTGGCTTTTGGTCCGACCTCGACGAGTTGTCCGGTTTGTGGTCCGAGGACTCCCGCTGGTCGCCGAAGATGGAGCCGGATGAGCGTCAGAGACTCCACCTGCGCTGGAGTCAGGCGGTGGAGCGTTCCCTCGATTGGGTCTGACCACTGGGTTGACGGAGGCACCGGGCGACGCTCCGACCTGGCTGCCTAACATCGCCGGGCTGAGTCGAGGAGGACTCCATCTCTGTGCCTGACATCCTGGCCCTGTCCAGGATCATCCTTGTGCTCCCGATCATGGCCCTGACCCGATCGGATGACATCGAAAATGCCCTGTATTACGCAGCCGCCCTATTCGCGCTGGCTGCGTTCACTGATTTCCTCGACGGCTACCTGGCGAGGAGGACAACCGGCGGCACGGTCCTGGGGGCTTTCCTCGATACCACTGCTGACAAGATTCTGGTCACCGGGGTCTTATTGGCATTGGTTTCGATCGACCGCGTCTCGATCTGGCCGGCCGCGATCATCATTTTCCGGGAGTTCGCCGTAATGGCCCTTCGCGGGGTGGTTGCGGTGAGGGGTGGGATGATTCCCCCGTCGACCTGGGGCAAGATCAAGACCTTCGCCCAGTTTGCGGCCCTTTTCCTGGCCTTTCTCCGGCTTGAGAATCCCTGGGGCCCATGGTTTCTGGACCAGTGGGTAATGCTGATCGCAGTGATTGCCACCGTTGGCTCGGCCTGGGGGTACCTGGCTGCCTTCTGGCACACGGTGAGGTCGGAACCCGCGACTACCAAAGCGTGAAGTCGGCAGTCACCGGCGGCTCCGGGGTGGTTGGCACCGCCGTGGTGAGAGATCTGGTCGCGTCCGGCCACGAGGTCATTGCCGTCGCCCGGAGCAGCCAAGCTGCCGCCAAACTGACGGGGTTGGGAGCCCGGACGATCGAAGGGGACATTCTCGACGCACCGAGCATCGATCGACTGGTTGCGGGGTGTGATTGGGTCTTCCACATCGCCGGTGTCAATGAGATGTGTTCCAAGCACCCCGATCGCATGTCTCGGGTGAATGTCGACGGCACTCGCATCGTCATGGAGGCGAGTCGACGAGCCGGAGTTGCTCGCCTGGTCCACACTTCGTCGGCGGTCACTCTCGGAGAGCTGCCCGGTGAAATCGGATCGGAGATGACTAACCACCGAGGCTTCTATCTGTCCCAGTATGAGAGGTCGAAGCAGAAGGCTGAGCAGTTGCTCCTCGAACAAGCAGCCGACCTCGACGTTGTAATTGTGAATCCGTCCTCGGTGCAGGGGCCGGGCCGGGCCTCCGGGACCGGCAAACTCATCCTCGACGTCCTCAACGGGAAGCTCCCGTTTCTGATCGACGCCCGGATCTCATTGGTTGATATCGACGACTGTGCCCGGGGACATCAGCTCGCGGCAGAGAGAGGCGCCGCCGGAGAGCGCTATGTGCTCAGCGCGTTGACCTCAACGGTCAAGGATCTGGTGTTGGAGTTTGCCGAGGCCACGGGGTCCGGCTTGTCGGTCCGGTATCTCCCGGTGTGGGCGGCGACCGCAGGTGGCGCTTTGGTGGAGGTTGTCGCCCGGATTGCGGGGAGGCAGCCTCCGGTGTGCCGGGACATGATCAGGGTGCTCCGCGCTGGTGCGGCCTACGACGGTTCCAGGGCCACTCGCGAGCTAGGGCTGAAATACAGGCCTCTGGGATCGATGATCGAGAGAACAGTTGCCTGGTTCAGGTCTGAGGGCCTCCTGATATGAATGTCACCGGTCTCGGTACCATCGCCGGCTCTGATGTCTGCCCCGCTGTCCCCTCTCCTCTCTGCATGGCGTAGCGCTCCTCTACCCGATCTGGCCGGCAGCTGGGCCGTTGGTCCCGGCGGTCGTGCCTTCGCTGTCGCCGGCCTGTTTGCCCAGATCGAGTCCCCATTGCTGGTGGTGGTTCCGGGCGAGCGGGATGCGGAGGACATCGCTGACGACCTTCGACTTTTCTCTGATCGGGTGTTCCTCGCCTCGGCCTGGGAGACGCTTCCGTTCGAGCACGTCTCACCGAACATCTCCACCATGGCCCGGCGGGCTGAGGCCCGCGAGGCCCTCTCCGGCGTCGAACCGGTTCTAGTGGTTGCCAGCGTTCGCAGCGCGATTCAGCGGGTCAGCCCGTCGTCAACCAGACCACTCGTCCTGAGAAAGGGCTCTGATCTCGAGCTGGATGCTCTGGTTTCTGATTTGGCTGGTTTGGGTTACAACAGGACCGACCGGGTTGAGGCCAGGGGAGAGTTCGCCGTCAGAGGCGGCATCGTGGACCTCTTTCCCGCTCAGGCCGAGGTGCCTGCCCGGGTCGACTTCTGGGGGAACACTGTCGACGAGATCAGAGAGTTCTCGGTTTCGACGCAGAGGTCCGAGGAGCAGGTCGAAGGGGTGAAGGCCTTTCCAGCACGTGAGATTCGGCCCGATCTCCCCATCCGCGCCCTTGCCTCGAGGTTGGTTGAGACAGAGGCGTGGAGCGCGTCTACCTGGGACCGCATTGCCGAAGGTCAGATATTCGCTGGGATCGAGTCGTGGCTGCCGTGGCTCGCAGATCCGGCCTCGATGATCGACACGCTCGATCCGACGGTCCATCTCATCCTCATTGATCCGGCTCGGGCTTTCGATCGGGCCCGCGAGCTGGTTAAAGAGGAGGCTGAGCTTGCGGCCGCCCTGGCGCCGACCTGGGGTGACGAGGCTCCCGACGCCGGCAGGCACCCGGCATTGTTTCTCGACCTGGAAGCCAGTCTCAGGGCTCGAAGCTACCTGCGAATGCCCTCGAGCCCGGCTGGGCCGAGTGATCTGACGCTCGAGGTGCGCGCTCTGGATGCCAAGCCGGGCGACCCCGAGTCGGTTGCCGGCGGGTTGAGTCGGCTTCTCGATAAAGGGACGACAACCGTCATCGCGATGGACGGCGAACCGGCCGCCGACCGGGTCGCTCAGGCCCTGGGCGAGAAGGGCCTACTACTGGACCGCCTTGATGAACTGCCCAATCTGCGCTCGGCAATTGTTCCTGTGGGTGTCCACCGTGGATTCGTAGCCCCGAGCCTCGGAGTAGCAGTTCTAGGTGAGCAAGAGATAGCCGGTCGACGCCGGGCCCACCGCCGGGCAGGTCGGGCCCCCTCCGTCGGGCCACAGCAGTATCGCGACCTCACTGAGGGCGACCATGTCGTTCACTATCAGCACGGGATCGGAAGATTCGAGGGCTTGGTCTCACGAACCATGGTTGGTGTCGAGCGCGACTACCTGGTGGTGGCGTATGCAGGCAGTGATCGACTTTATGTGCCGATCGACCAGCTTGCCGCGGTCAAGAGGTACACGGGCGGTGATGCCCCGCGGGTGTCGAGGATGGGCGGGAAAGATTGGGCCGAGCAGAAGTCGCGGGTCCGTCAGGCCGTGGCTGCGGTCGCCCAGGAGGTAGTTGAGCTGCATCGGCTCCGCGCTTCGGCTGAGGGACACGCCAACGAACCAGACACTCCCTGGCAAGCCGAACTGGAAGGCTCATTCCCCTTCGAAGAGACCCACGACCAGATCGGCGCCATTGCCGATGTCAAGCAAGACATGGAATCCAGCACGCCGATGGATCGACTCGTCTTCGGCGATGTCGGCTTCGGAAAGACGGAGGTTGCGATCAGGGCCGCCTTCAAGGCGATCCAATCGGGGAGGCAGGTGGCAGTCCTATGTCCCACCACGCTTCTGGTCCAGCAGCATCACCAGGTGTTCTCGGAGCGCCTGGCCGCATTTCCGGTGAGAGTTGAGGCCCTGTCACGATTCCTGACTACCAAACAGCAGAAGGCGGTGGTCTCCCGTATCGCCACAGGGGAAGCGGATCTGGTGATTGGAACTCATCGGCTGCTCTCGGACGACGTTTTGTTCAAGGATCTCGGGCTGCTCGTGATCGATGAGGAGCAGCGGTTCGGAGTGTCGGCCAAAGACGCCATCAAGCGTCTCAAGGTTGGTGTAGATGTCCTAACTCTCACCGCGACCCCTATACCCCGGACCCTGGAACTGGCTCTCACGGGCATCCGTGAGGTCTCGCATATCCGCACTCCGCCCGAGGATCGGCACCCCATCCTCACTTATGTCGGGCCCTACGACGAGCAGGCTGTGTCGGCGGCGATCAGGCGAGAACTGCTGCGGGAGGGTCAGGTGTTCTACGTTCACAACCGGGTCCAGTCGATTGATCGCGCGCTGGCCCATCTCCAGGAGCTCGTCCCCGATGCCCGTTATGTGGTGGCGCATGGACAGATGTCGGAAGGTCGGCTCGAGCAGGTGATGATCGACTTCTGGAACGGCGACTACGACGTGATGGTGGCCACGACGATCATCGAATCTGGTCTCGACCTTCCCCAGGTGAACACCTTGATCGTCGAAAGGGCTGATCTTCTCGGATTGGCTCAGCTCTATCAGCTTCGTGGCCGGGTCGGACGGTCGAGCCAAAGGGCCTACGCCTACCTGTTCCACCCGGCCGATCGGTCGCTGACCGAGGACGCCCATCGTCGGCTGGAAGCCATCGGCGAGGCCACCGACCTTGGATCTGGTTTTCAGCTGGCTCTTCGCGACTTGGAGATCCGCGGAGCAGGATCGATTCTTGGGCAGGTGCAGACCGGGCACATCTCGGCGGTCGGCTTCGAGCTGTACTCGGAGTTGGTTGCCGAAGCAGTCTCCGAGTTGGAAGGCAACAAGCCAACTGCGAGGACACAGCGCGAGGTGCGCATCGACTTGCCGGTCGATGCGCACCTCCCAGACTCGTACATCGAGGATCAAGAGCTGCGGCTCGAGGCTTACCGGCGTCTGGCGACGACAACCACTCAGGAGGAGGTCGACGATGTCGGCGCCGAATGGGAGGATCGGTTCGGCCCCCTGCCCGATGCCGCGCTTTCTCTCGTCGAATTGGCCCGACTTCGGGTCGACGCACTGAAATTGGGCCTCGAGGAGATAGTGAAGCTGCGCCATGAGATCCGGCTCGGCCCGGTCGATCTCAAGCCTTCCCAGGAGGTTCGTCTCAAGAGGCTTCAGCCCCGGTCGGTCCTGCGCGCCTCGGAAGGGTT
>CAXMPS010000453.1:0-1067 GCA_964194995.1 uncultured Gammaproteobacteria bacterium
CAGCGGAAACCGCGAGCTGAAACAAAGGTGAGCGGCCGGCGATCAAGTCGCCGGCCACGAGAGAGGAAGGTGACATGCGGCGTCTCAAGGGTGTGAGCGCGGCGACAGCCCTTCTGATGGTGCTCGCTGCCTGCGAGTCCGGGATTCAGGAGGCGGAGCCCACAACCCTGCCCACTCTGGCGACGCCCATCGAAACACCCGTACCGCCGTCCAGAGCCGAATCCTCGTTGTGTTCGAGGACCGAGGGTCCGAGTTGTGAGTTTGACCACGACAACTTCGACACGCCGACTGTGATTGATAACGAGTGGCTGCCGATGACCCCCGGCGCCCAGCTGGTGTTCGAGGGGACTACCAACGAGGACGACGAGCTCCTCGAACATCGAGTGGTCATCACCGTCACCGATCTCACCAAGGTCATCGACGGGATCAACACGGTGGTGTCCTGGGACCAGGACTTCAGCGAAGGCCAGCTCGTCGAGGCTGAGCTGGCGTTCTTTGCCCAGGACAACGACGGCAACGTGTGGCGCATGGGGGAGCATCCCGAGGAGTACGAGGACGGGGAGCTTGTCGACGCTCCCACCTGGATTGCAGGCATCAACGGCGCCAAGGCAGGCATCTCGATGCTGGGAGATCCCGTGGTCGGCTCCCTCAGCTACTCCCAGGGTTGGGCTCCCGAAGTCGAGTTCAGCGACCGAGGGAGGGTGCAGGCAACCGGTGAGGAGACCTGCACCACCGTCGATTGCTTCGCCAACGTGCTGATCGTCAGTGAGTTCAATGTCGAAGAGGTTGGAGCCGCTCAGCTCAAGTACTTCACACCGGGCGTCGGCAACGTTCGTGTCGGCTGGAGCGGAAACGACGAAACCCAAGAAGAGCTCGAACTGGTATCGGTGATCCAACTTGACCCAGCCGAACTCATCGACGTCAGAACCGCAGCACTCGAACTCGAAGCAAACGCATACGAAATCAGCCCAACCGTCTACGCCCTCACCGAGCCGGCGGTGAACGCGGGGGGGCCGACGGCTACCGAATCCTCGTTGTGCGCGAGGGTGGATGGGCCGAGTTGTGAG
>CAXMPS010000454.1:0-1548 GCA_964194995.1 uncultured Gammaproteobacteria bacterium
AGACCGCTCATGAATCTTCCTACCCTTCCCCCAACTAGCCCTGCAAGGCGAATACTCACATAGGATCGTCGCCAGGTAAATGGCGATTCTTGTCGATGACAGAAGGGCTAGCTCTTGTCACCGGTTGTTGCTGCGGTCTCGTCGTAGAGCCCGCCAACCAGAGTTGGATGCCACGGACCTGATCTAGAGGGAGCTCTCGGTAGATGCAAAACGGTCTGGCCCACACCGCGGATGTATCCGGCACCCAGCGCGGATCGGGGTCCCAGAAGTCATAGTTCCGTCTCGGCCGAAACGGAACCGCCCGTACGTTACGGCGGCAGGTGCGGGGTTCAACCCCTTATCCGGTTCGGTCGCTGCCACCATCGATGTTGTGCGCCGCCGTCCTCGGTTTCGTCTGCGCCACCGTCATGGGTGAGGTCCACAACTAGAGAGTCCCCTGCCGCGTCTTGTGAACTTGTGACGTTGGCTTGCGGCTGCTCCATCCTGCGTTCGGTCTCCGCCGGCGGGTCCTGGGTCATGTGGTCGGCTTCTCGCCGGGCCGCTTCCAGGATCGATTCCCCCGTGGCCGGTCTGGTGGTGGCCAGTGCCGCGTCGATGATGCGGCGCGCTTCCTCCTGCGGTCGGATCTTGGCTGAGGCGGGTTCGTCGCCTGATGGAGCATCGAGGTCTGTGGGCGAACTGTCCTGTGGAGGCGAGCCGGATGTGATTTCGTCGCCGTTCGGTTCAATGGTTGGCTGCTGGGTTTCTACACCGTCGAGTTGCTTTACTGAAGCTTGCGTCTCGACAAGCTGCTCGATCGAGATTTCGGCGACAAGCTTGAGGGTTGCCACAAGCTCGTCGCAGATGGTTTCCATTATGCCCAAGCGATGGGTGAGCTCTTGGTGTTCGGTATCGAGATCAGCCATCCGTTGCGCCGCGTCATCCTCAAGCGCCCTGACCTCGTCTCGACCAGCATCCACTATTGCCACGGCTTCGCGTCTGGCCATGGCGATCATCTCATTTGCTTGCTCGAAGGCTCGCTTGGTGACCCGGCCGGCCTCGCGTTCGGCTTCGACGCGAGTGGCTTGGAGGAGCTCGTCGGCCTCGGCGCGCATGGCGCTGTTTGTTTGGGACGCTTCATCGAGCATCAGACGGGCGGCTTCTTCTCGAGCTTCGCGAAGTTGTTGATCCAACGCGGCCCTGCGCCAGCTCTCACTGTCGAATCGCTGCGCCGTCTCCGCTTCCTGGTCGGCGGCTTCCTTCAACTCACCCTCAAGGTTGGCGATGTGTTCTTCGGAAGCCGCTTTGGTCACCCCGGTGGCCTCCTCATCCTTCACCAGCCTGCTCTAACAAGCGGTCCACGACGAGACATGTCCTACCTCCTCAAGGGGTCGACCCGAAGGAAAGGACCCGCTGAGTCCCCCCAAAAAAGACCCCACTACAAGCTATCAGTCGACGGGTCGGGCCGTAGGGTGGAAAACGACCTACCCCAAGGGACTAGTCCCCAACCGATCACCCTCCCATATCGGCACATATGGGCTACCTACTGGCACCTGCAGCACAGGCTGG
>CAXMPS010000455.1:0-3112 GCA_964194995.1 uncultured Gammaproteobacteria bacterium
CAGATGAAACAAGACGTACTGGTCCCAAACGTCGTTGAACCCCCAGGGCCAGGTCAACAGAACGCCGGTGAATGCAGCTGAGAGCAGGAAGGTTGTAATCGCCGACCGAGACCCACGCATCACGACCAGAGTGAGCACCACCAGTGCGATCGGAAGCAGGTGAAGGCTCTTTGTGGCGAGAGCCATTCCCAGAAGGACACCAGCGGCCGGCGCCAGCCACTGCTTCTCACGGAGATTGCCAGACGCCGCGGCGATCGCCAGAAGTCCAAAGGCAAGGGCCAGCCCGTCGCTCTGGAGCGGGCCCGCTGCGATCAGGAGAACTCCGCTCGATGCTCCTGTCAGGGCCGCCACACCGGAGCGGTAGGGGCCGTGATTGCGTGAGGCGATCAGGTATAGCCCAGCCGCAAGGGCTGCTCCGGTGGCCACCATGGCCAAACGAGATGCCCTTACTCCTCCGATCCCCGTCATGTCGAACCCGCGGAGAAGGGGCAGGAAGAGAGGTCCCTGACTGGCGAAGAAGTCTGAATACGGATCGAGCCCTGTCCGCATCAACATCACGGACGAGCCGTAGACGCTGTCGTCGTATCCGAGATGGCCGGTGGAGAGAAACGACGGAATTCGAAACGCGATTGCGACGGCCATCGCGAACAACGCCCCCAAGGTGGCACCCCATCGTCTGACCGTCACCATAGAGTTCTTGCTAGACGTCGGCTCTGGCTCGCGCGCCGGCCCGGAGATGACAGGCCGCCTGGTGGTGGGCTCCCTCCGGAGAATCCATCAGCGCCGGAACCTCGATTTCGCAGAGACCTTCCTCGGCGATTGGGCATCGAGGATGGAAATGACACCCGCTGGGCGGGTTGATCGGTGAAGGGATCTCACCCTGGAGAATGCGGCGGCCTCGCGGCCGATCGGGATCGGGAATCGGGATCGCCGAGAGCAAAGCCTCGGTGTAGGGATGAAGCGGGTTGCTGTAAAGAGTGTCGCGGTCGGTCAACTCGACCACCCTGCCGAGGTACATGACGGCCACTCGATCAGAGATGTGTTCTACCACTGCCAGGTTGTGGGCAACGAACAGAAGGGTCAGATGGAGCTCGGACTGGAGCTCTTTGAGGAGATTGAGCACTTGGGCTTGGACCGAGACGTCCAGTGCGGATACCGGCTCGTCGGCGATCACGAAGTCCGGCTGGAGGATCAGCGCCCTCGCGATTCCGATACGTTGCCGTTGTCCCCCGGAGAACTCATGTGGATAGCGCCCGGCGTGGTCCCGTGTCAGACCCACCAGCTCCAACATGTCGCCAACCCGGTCGTGACGTTCATCCTTGTCGGCCACGCCATGGAGCTTGAGGCCCTCGGCGATGGCATTCCCCACCTGGGTTCTCGGGTCGAGCGACCCGTAGGGATCCTGGAAGATGATCTGGACTCGACGGCGAAACGGTTTGAGGCTCTTACCGTGGATGTGGGTGACGTCCTCGCCGTCGAACGTGATGGATCCGCTGGTCGGTTCTAGAAGTCGAACCAGCATCCGGCCCAGGGTTGTCTTCCCACAGCCGGACTCGCCTACCAGACCGATTGTCTCGCCCCGTAGGATGTCGAGGTCGACACCGGCGACCGCGTTGACCGTGCCCACCTGACGCTGCAAGAGCCCTCCCTTTACCGGGAAATCCTTCACCAGGCCTCTGATCTCAACGAGGTTCTGAACCATCAGCTCTCGTGGTCCTGATAGAGCCAACATCTCACCTTGTGTCCCTCAGAGGTCTCGAGGAGATCAGGTTTGCGCTTGCTGCAGATCTCGAGATCATGCTCGACTCGGGACACACATCGTGAGGCAAAACGGCAGCCAGGGTCAAGATCGATCAGCGAAGGCACAACCCCTGGAATCGTGTCCAACTGGTCCTTGAGATGCCCGAGAATCGGTATCGAGCCGATCAAACCCCTGGTGTAGGGGTGTTGAGGACTTTTGAAGAGGGCACTTACATCTGCTTCCTCAACGATCTCGCCGGCATACATAACCGCTACCCGATCGGCCACCTCGGCAACCACGCCAAGATCGTGGGTGATCAGGATTACCGCAGTTCGGGTCGATTCTTGAAGATCCCGGATCAGGTCGAGGATCTGGGCCTGGATCGTGACGTCCAGAGCGGTGGTCGGCTCATCGGCGATCAGGAGCTCCGGCTCACACGCCAGAGCCATTGCGATCATGATTCGTTGTGCCATCCCGCCGGACAGCTCGTGTGGATGTGCCCTCGCCCTTGTCTCCGGATCCGGAATGCCAACTTTGGTCAGCATCTCGATGACCTTCTCCTCCTCGACATCTTTAGACCATTCCCTATGGAGTTCGAACACCTCTTTGATCTGGGCGCCTGCCCGGTAGACCGGGTTCAGTGCGCCGGCCGGCTGTTGGAAGATCATTGAGATGTGCTCGCCTCTGAGCGCGCGCATCTCCTTCTTCTTCAGCTTGGTGACGTCCTTCCCATCAAAGAAAATCTCACCCGCAACGATCTCGCCCGGGTGGGATACCAGCCCCATGATCGACAGCGAAGTGACCGACTTGCCACAGCCGGACTCGCCAACGATGCCAAGGACTTCACCCCGATCAACGTGGAAGTCGACCCCGTCGACGGCCTTCACGACTCCGTCTCTGGTATCGAAGTGAGTCTGGAGGCCGCGGACCTCGAGGAGAGTCTCGCCGGCTTCCACCGGCCGCGGCAGATCAGTCTCGATTGCAGGATCCGGTATTGGGGCCACCGCAGTCATCGGTTGAGTGTGGGGTCGAGGGCGTCGCGAAGACCGTCGCCCATGAGGTTGAAGCCGAGAACGGTGAGCATGATGGCGAGGCCGGGGAAGAAGACCAGGTGTGGCGAGGTGAACACCTGATTGCGCTCGCGAGCCAGCATCGATCCCCACTCAGCAGTAGGAGGCTGGGCTCCAAGACCAAGGAATGAGAGGCCGGCGGCTTCGAGGATGGCGGTAGCCACCCCCAGTGTGCCGAGCACCACCAGGGGGGTGAGCGCATTGGGGATAACGCGATGGATCAGGATCTGACGAGTCGAGGATCCGAGGGCGCGGGAGGCCGACACGTAGTCGCTCTCCTTGATCGCGAGAACCTGAGCCC
>CAXMPS010000456.1:0-1704 GCA_964194995.1 uncultured Gammaproteobacteria bacterium
GCTCAGGATTTTCCGTGGGCGGCGGTGACCAAGCCATCAAGGGACCGGGCCAATAGCCAGGTGTTCAAGAACGGGTCGCGCGGCTCATACAGCCGGGGGGAGCGCCGTGCCGATAATCCTTGCAGTGGATCACCCCTTGAGGAGGTAAGACATGCTTCGTCTTTGGACGGCCTACCAAAGCCGGTTCATTCAGGATGAAGAGGGTGCCAGCATGGTGGAATACGCCTTGCTCGTTGCACTTATCGCCGTTGTCGTGATCGCAGCTGCCCTGTTCCTCGGTGAGGAGATCAGTGGCAAGTTCAGCGAAGTCGGCGCGACGGTCGACGCAACGTAGCCGACGTCCGCAACGACGACAGGGACGGAGGGTGCCCCGGTGGGCGCCCCCTTCCCTTGTCGCGAAGCTCGAGACCGGAGACACGGTGTTGAGACGTTGACCTGTTGATGGGGCAAACGCCAAACCGCGACCGGGACGTTGGTGGAACGCTGGTCTCGCTACGTCATACTCTTTGAGCTCCCCAACGGCAACAGCGCCGAGGAGGTGCCAGTGGCGCTCTCTGTGACCGTGCAGCGTTGCCGGACCATCTGTAGGAGGTGTTGAAGTGGGATCAGGGCAAAGAGATGGCCCAACATGTCCAGCGTCGACACCGGCATCGAAGTCTTCTTCTGCGACCAGAACTCACCGTGGCAACGAGGCACCAACGAGAACACCAACGGCCTCCCCAAAGGCACCGACATGTCTCAGCTCACCCAAGAAGACCTCGACCAGGCCGGCCGACGAAACCCCAGGGACACCACATGGGTCCGGATCGTCGACGGTGACTGCCCCAACCGGCGGCTGATCGACCGTAACGACTCACACTCCTCGAACCGATCCCACAGCTCTGTCTTTTCTAACTCCGATGACCGCCGCATCACTCACCTCCACAACGAGACACTTCACTCTCGTCGAAGGTGTTGCAACGATCCGCTGACATCGCTGCCGTTATGGTGGCTAGGGCGGTGGGGACTAGTCCATGCGACCAAGCAGTTTTCGACCTCGCACCGCGACCCGTTGACTGTTATGTTCGCGATGGGGTTTCTCGGAGGACTGAACAGGTCCTCTACTTGTATGACTGTCCGGTGAGACTGGGCGTCGTTTGCGGTCGAAATCACGTGGGGGTGGAAAGGGGGCGGTTGATGGGGGCTTCGCAGGATGAGGCGGCAACGATCTATGACGACGGCGTCGCCATGTTCGACGAGGGCCGATTGGGGGAAGCGGTCACGGCGTTCGGCCAAGTTATCGAAATTGAACCGAGCGACACCGAGCTGCTCGCCCTGGCGTACGTGAACCGATCTACTGCTCTCAGCCAACTAGAGAAGATCGAAGAGGCGGTTGCTGATGCCACCGCGGCGATCGATCTCCAACCAGACGCCATCGACATCCTGGCACAGGCATATGTGAACCGTTCGATCGCTGTCAGCCAACTAGAGCGGGTGGAAGAGGCGGTTGCTGATGCCACCGCGGCGATCGATCTCCAACCAGACGACATCGACAGCCTGGCACAGGCATATGTGAACCGTTCGATCGCTGTCAGCCGACTAGAGCGGGTGGAAGAGGCGGTTGCTGATGCCACCGCGGCGATCGATCTCCAACCAGACGTCGACATCCTCGCAGCGGCGTACGTGAGCCGCTCTGTTGATCTCATTTTCTTGGAGCGGACCGAC
>CAXMPS010000457.1:0-9309 GCA_964194995.1 uncultured Gammaproteobacteria bacterium
GCTTGAAGTTCCCGGAGGTTTGATTTATCCATCGCCAGCAGTATGTCGAAGCGGTCGAAGTCGGCCACTATGACCTTTCTTGCCCTTCCCTCGACCTGAAGTCCCACTCTTTCACCAGCGGCAATCGACTCGGGATGGGGACTTTGGCCAATGTGCCAGGATCCCGTGCCGGCCGAATCGACCTCGACAGGGACTCCGGCCGAAGCAGCCGAATCGCGGATTGCAGCTTCTGCCGCCGGGGATCTACAGATATTACCCAGGCAGACCGCGAGGATCCTCAATCCACGACTCCCGCCGCCTCGATTCGGCTTCGGGCCAGCGCCACATACTCCGCTTCGGTGTCGAACCCGACGTAGCGTCGTGCGGTTTCGACCGCAGCGACCGCGGTCGAGCCGGATCCAAGGAATGGGTCAAGCACCAGGTCTTCTTCGTACGTGTAAAGCTCGATCAGCCGACGGGGCAGGGCAATCGGAAACGGGGCCGGATGCCCCACCTTCGTCGCGCTCTCGGAGGAGATCTCCCATACGTCGATGGTCGCCTCGAGGAACTCTTCCGTCTTTATGGTGGGGATGTGGGGCAACCCCAGTGCCTCGCGCCTGGGCCGTTTGATTGCGCGGTCGAAACGCCCTTTAGACGCGATGATCACCCGCTCAGTGACGTCTCGCAGCACCGGATTTTGGGGTGACTTGTACGACCCCCAGGCACAACTACCTCCGGCTCCTTTCGCCTTCTGCCAGATGATCTCTCCCCGCATCAACATTCCGAGATCATCCTGGAGAATGGCAGTGACGTCCGCGGAAAGAGACCGATATGGCTTTCGACCCAGGTTGGCGACGTTGATGGCCATTCGACCACCTGGCTCGAGTTTTTGTAGGGATACCGCCAAGACCTCGGTGAGAATTGCCAGATACTCGGCGTAGCTGGCAGGCACATGGCCTTCGGCGAGGTCAGTCTCGTACTCCTTGCCGGTGAAGTAAGGGGGCGAGGTCACCATCAAGGCGACTGATCTGTCTGCTACCTGACCGGCGGTCATCTCTCTGGCGTCACCCACGAATAACTGGTCTACGACGACGGGCGATTCGACCCGCTCGTCCTTGGAGATGACCGGCGCTCCGAACCGCTCATAAAAGGGAGATGAGTCGTGAGACTCGCGTTTGCTCGAGCCAAACTCTGATGTGACTGTTGCCAGCCTCTGCCGCGCCATTAGTGGTGAAGATACCTGGGTCCAGCACCCTGGATTGGCAATACGGCGGTTGTACGCTCCGAAGAGTATGAAGATATTGGTCTACCCCTGCGGGCGCGAGCACTCCTTATGACTACTCCCTCGGAGGGCGCCCTTCCCACGGTCGAAGTCATTCTGAGGGACGGTTCTGTGGCTGATGTCCGGCCAATTCAACCTGGTGATCGCAGTCTGATCGAAGAGGGCCTCGCCCATATGTCGTTACAGAGTCGCGTGGCTCGTTTTGGCTCGGGAATTGCCCATCTCTCCGAATCGGAGCTCGACTACCTCACCGAGATCGATCTGGTTGACCACGTCGCCTGGGGGGCGACTATCGACGACGTCCCTGCCGGCACCGGTCGCTACATCAGACCGGCCGCCGGCGACGAAGCGGAGGTAGCCGTTGCGGTTGTTGACGAGTTTCAGCGGCGGGGGCTGGGCCGAGTTCTCTTCGATGCCCTCGTCTCGTCTGCTCGACACAACGGGGTAGGCCGGCTGTACTTCTCGGTTCATCCGACGAACGAGATTGTCTTGCGGATGATGCGTGGCGTCGGAGCCCGCCTCGACGATTCCGAAGGCCTCGTCGTGGGTCACTTCGAGGCAAAGGACGTCCCACAGGGACCAAACCACTCCGGGTTTGTCGAATTATTGAAGAGGTATCAGACCGCTCTGTGAGGAAGCCTCAGCCCTCGCCTTCGCCCTCGTCCTCGTCTTCGTCGGCGTCGAGATCGAGAGCAGCCGAGTTGATGCAGTAGCGGAGGCCGGTCGGGTTAGGGCCGTCGTCGAACAGATGACCCAGGTGCCCGCCACAGTTGGCGCACGTCACCTCGGTGCGGACCATCCCGAACGCCCGATCCGACTGTTCGTCGATCATCTCGGGGTTGAGTGGCGCGTAGAAGCTGGGCCAACCGGACCGCGACTCGTATTTGGTGTCACTGGAGAACAGCTCTTCCCCACATCCGGCGCAGCGGTAGGTTCCTGCCGCTTTGGCATCCCAGTATTCGCCGGTAAAAGCTCGCTCGGTTCCTGCTTTCCGCAATACCTGATACTGCTCTGGAGTCAGCTTGGCCCGCCACTCGGCTTCGGTCTTGGGGGTGTCCTTCATGTCTTTCATGTCGCTCATTCTGATAGGAGTTGGGTTACTTGAGGTTAAAGACGCAGATGTTGGCTGAGTCGGTCGATGAATACCGCTTGAGCCGGGTTGAGTTTGATCCGGCCGAGATCGGGGTCCACCCAGGCGACCCGGTCGATCTCTGGAAACTCACGGGAACCCATCTTGAAGGTCCCCGGTTCGAGAGCAGCGGGATCGAAATCGGCCTCCACCGCCCAGGCCCTGACGACCTTTCGTGATTTGAGGGTGGTCTCACCCAGGTCGATCCAGGGCTGTGGGGGAGCCTCCCACCCCGTTTCCTCGGTGAACTCCCGGATGGCAGCCAAGCTGTCCGACTCTGAAGGCTCGACGACTCCTTTCACCAAAGACCACCAGCCATCTTCGCGCCGGGCGAAGTAGGGCCCTCCCGGGTGGGCGATAAGCACCTCCAGGTGCTCGTTGAATCGGTAGGGAAGAAGACCCGCGGATCTCATCAACCCCGACATTACGCTGGCCGCGTGACGCTCTCCAACGCACCGGCCAACCCCCCAGGTGCCGTCATCGTGCCGATTCCGCGTTTCACCCTCCTGGTGGACGAACCATTGGCCCATGGCCTGAAGCGACTCAGCCTCAACGAGATCGAGATAGCCGTGTCCGGGTTCTACGAAGGTGAAGAGTCGTTTCGGATGGCGGTCCACGAGTCGCGCAAGTCGATCAAACGAATCAGGGCCTTGCTCCGACTGGTCCGGTCCGAGATAGGTGAGAAGGCCTTTCGGTATGAGAACTCAGCCCTTCGCGAAACCGGCCGGCTCCTGTCGTCGGTGCGATCTGCCGCGGTCACAGCTGATGGCATCGGGGACATTGCGCGGGTATATGGCCCGCTGCTGGCGGAGGGCACCTTCGGAGAACTGATAGAGAGGCTTGTGGTTCGCCGCGATCAGACCGAAGAGCGGGTCATGGTGGACCCGGACCTGATTCCGAAAGTGGTGACCAACCTGGAGAGGGCGCATGGCCGTTACTCGTCGTGGCCTACCGATCCCGAAGCCAGGCCGATCTATGGCGTTGGTATCAGGAACACGTACGAGGCCGTTGGACCAGGCCTGAGACACACCTATCGGCGTGGGAGACGGGAGATGGTCGCGGCGTATGGGTCACCGGTTCCGGCGACCTTTCACTCTTGGCGAAAGCGAACCAAGTATTTGAGGCACCAACTCGAGATACTCACTCCGCTCTGGCCTGAGGTGGTTTTGGGAATGGCCCTGACCCTGGAGCGGATAGGTGACCTGCTTGGCGAGGATCATGATCTCGCCGAGATTCTCACGCTGGTGGCTGAGCGACCCGACCTATGCCCCAACCCGGTGGAGAGAAGCCTTCTCAACGCCCTCGTCTCCCAGCGCCGGTCGGACCTTCAGACCGCCTGCCGCGTACTGGGAAAGCGGATCTATGCCGAGAGCCCAGATTCACTCAGTAACCGGTTCGCCGCCTATTGGGAGTCGGCCGATCTGGCCAGATCGATAGCACTCACCTCGATCTCATTCTGAGGGAATCGCACCTCAGGTCTTCTGGTTGAAAGAGCCCCACCACCTTTGAGGTGTTCAGATTTTGACCGACCGTGGCCGAGTCCGCGTTGAGAAGAGCGACAAACGAGTCCGAGCCTTGCTTGGTGGCGAGGTTGTCGTCGACTCCACCGCTGCTCTGCTTGTCTGGGAGGTTCCGTACTACCCGACCTACTACTTCCCCGAAGCTGATGTTCGAATCGATTTCCTTGTTGAAACTGGCGAGACCCGTCGTTCACCAAGCCGAGGGGAGGCAACCCAGTACACGGTGAAGGCCGGAGGGAAGGAAGGGGCGGCCTACACCTTCCTCCAGCCCAAGATTGGTGAGATCGAGGGCCACATCGCCTTCGTTTGGAAGACGCTCGATCACTGGTTCGAGGAAGAAGAAGAGGTCTACGTCCACCCGCGGGATCCCTACACCCGGATCGACATCCTCCCGTCGAGCCGTCGGGTGAGAGTGGAGATCGACGGCGTGACTGTTGCCGATTCCACCAACGGAAGATTCCTGTTCGAGACGGGGCTGCCGGTTCGGTACTACATCCCGAAGACCGACGTCCGGATGGATCTGCTCACGCCGACCGACCTTGCCACTGCCTGTCCGTACAAGGGAACTGCTCGCTACTGGAACGTGACCATCGAAGGCAATGTGCATGAGAACGTCGTGTGGGGATACGACACACCACTTCAAGAGACCCTGGGCATTGCCGGTTTGGTGGCTTTCTACAACGAGAAACTCGACATCTACATCGACGAGGTCCTCGAGGAGAGGCCCAAGACCAAGTTCTCCTGAGGGTTTCCCCTCCCGCCGTCAGGAGAACGACCGAGAGAAGAGCCCGGGCCGCGAGGTCCGGGCTCTTCCATTATCAGTCGGCTTCGTTCGCCAGTTGGATCACGGTGAAGTTGGCTCCGTAAGGATCGGCAAGACCGGCGATCGTCCCGACCTCCGGGATCTCCTGCGGTCCGTGAACGAGTGACCCGCCGTTCTCTTTGGCCTGCTCGATCGTCGATGCGGCATCATCCACCGCGAAGTAAACGCCCCAGTGGTTTGGGATCTCGGCTATTGGCTTCGCCATGGCACCGGCAACCCCGCGGTCGCCGACCTTGATGAGGAAGTAGTCACTCCCGGTGAGGGAACTCGAGACTTCGATCTCGTGGCCGAACACCTCTTTGTAGAACGCCAGCGCCGTTTCGGTGTCGTCGGTGAGCAACTCGTTCCAGTCGAGGGCACCGTGCTCGTTGACGATGGCCGCCCCGAAGTGGTTACCGGTCTGCCAGATGCCAAAAACCGCGCCGGTGGGGTCGGCGACAATGGCCATCCTCCCCGCATCGTCAACGTCGAAGGGTTCCAGGAGCACTTTGCCTCCGGCTTCCTTGACCTTCGCCGCCGTGGCGTCGGCATCGGAGACGGCGAAGTAGGTGCTCCACACCGAGGGGTGGCCTTCGGTCTGGAGCTCGCCGATACCCGCCGCCGATAGCCCTTTCTTCGTTGCCGTCGAGTAAGGAGCGGAGTCGGTCTCTTCTTCGCTGTACTCCCATCCGAACAATGCCGCATAGAACTCCTTGGCTCCGGTGACATCGGTTGTGCTGAGGTCGGCCCACGAGGGGATTCCCTCCGCGTATCCATCTCTTGTCGGCATCTGTCCTCCTTTGGAATGTCCGGTTTCGTCCGTACCAAGATCATATGCCCGGGCCGTGATAGGAATGTGAGGGCGGGATGGACTGGCACTCCTGCCATTGAGGATTCCGACCCTCGTCGTCCAGTCAGAGCTGGCCGGCATCTTCGAGTGCCGCGATTGAGGCCACATAGGCTGGATCGTCGTATCTGCTCATCAGAAACGACTCTGCGTATTCGGGCATCTCTCCACCCGTGATGTGGCTCGCCACCAATTCAGCCGCCCCGGCGGCGACCATGACTCCGAACCCTGACATTGCTGCCATCAGGTGGAACCCATCCGGGCCGGTGGGCCCTATCAGCGGCCGGTTCTCGCGGGTCTTGGAGTAATACCCGCCGTCCACCACCGAGTGTGGGAGACGGTCGAGATACTGCCCGAGCTCCGGCACCATCGTGGCCATGCCACGCATCACGACCTCCGGATAGAGGGGGTCGGTCGGCAGGGGCCAAAGCGGTTCGGTGACAGCCTTGTGGTACTCCCACAACGCGAGGAGGTAAGGAGAATCAGCCCCACCCTCGGGTCGCCCGTGGCAGAAGATGGGCATCTCGGCGACCAACTCGTGTCGACCTTGATCCAGAAGCTCTGTCTTCTCTTGGTCGCTCCAACCGATGGTCTGAGTGTCACTCCAGATGATCATCGGAGCATCCCGCGGGACTACTCCAAGATGGTCGCGGAAACCGACCTTGAGGTGAAGCTCCGAGAAGACCGGAAGGTCCACTCCCGCCAACTGGGCCACTTTCGGTGAGAGTGGTCCCGCAGCGTCAACCACAACGGGCGTGGTAATGACCCGTTCCGACGCCAGCTTCACCGACCGTACCTCGCCGTCGGCGACGTCAATGTCGATCACCTCGTCGACGATGACCTCTGCTTCTCGATCTCTGGCCTGCTCCAGCATCCATGACCCGAGCTGCTGGGCGCTGAACCAGCCTGCCCTCCGAACGTGAAGCGCTCCAACGGCTTCAGCGGTGAGATACGGAAAGTGCTGGAGCAGAGTCTCGGTGTTGGCCAGCACATCGAAGCCGTCGTCTGCGGCGCGATAAGAGTCCGTATCGTCGTGAACCCGCACCGGGCCCGATCCGAGGCTCGAACTGACGTGGGCGCTCTCGACAAGCTCTTCGAGTCGTTTCTGGTCGGCGGTCACGAAGAGATAGCCCCTTCGATTCAGGCCAAACCCGTTTTCTGAGGCTTGGGACATCTCGTCGAGAAGGTCGATCGACCGGTTCATCAGAGCGACCATCGGGAGGTTCGGCCAATAATTGCGGTAACACTCGGTGGACTTGTCCGAGGTGAGGCTGAGCGGCGGAAGCGGATCGACGATGATCACCCTTTCCACGCCTCGCCGAACGGCAAGCTCGTGAGCTGCGGAAGCTCCGGCGATTCCCGCTCCGACGATGACAACGTCCGCCGATGCGGTCATATCAGCGGTTGAGGTGCTGCTTGGTTCGGGTGGCTATCGACTCGGGAGTGAAACCGAACTGCTCGGCGAGCACCGTGTCCGGAGCGGAGGCGCCGAAGCGGTCGAGCCCGATGGCGAGTCCACCGTCTCCGACGATTCTCTCCCAGCCGAACGTAGAACCGGCTTCGATGCTCACCCGCGGTGCGGTCCCGAGAACCTTTCTCTGATACTCCTCATCCTGGGCGAAGAAAAGCTCCCAGCACGGAAGGCTGACCACTCGAGCCCCGATCCCGTCGGCGTCCAGCAGATCGGCCGCGGCCAAAGCCGCACTCACCTCTGACCCCGTGGCGATGAGAGATACATGTTCGCCGTCGCGTCTGATGTATCCGCCGCGAGCGACGGCCCCGGGCACTCTCGCCAGATTTGGTAGCCCCTGGCGGGTGAGAAGGAGGGCCACGGGGCCGTCGTGACGATTGAGAGCCAACTCCCACGCCTCCAGGGTCTCATTGGCGTCAGCCGGCCGGATCACCCACAGGTTCGGCATCGCTCGCAGCGACGCGAGGTGCTCGATCGGCTGGTGGGTGGGGCCGTCCTCTCCGAGAAAAATCGATTCGTGGGTCCACACCCAGATCGATGGGGTCTCCATGAGAGCGGAAAGCCGGACAGCAGGCCGCATGTAGTCGCTGAACACGAAGAATGTAGCCCCGTATGGGCGGAGCCCGCCGTGAAGTGACATGCCGTTGACGAGCGCGCCCATCGAGTGCTCCCGCACCCCGAAGGGGATGTCGCGTGCTGAGGGGTCACTCTTTGAGAAGAGCCGCCCCTTTTCGATCACTGTCTTGGTCGAACCTGCGAGGTCGGCCGAGCCTCCGATGAATCCGGGCACCTTCGAAGCGATTTCAGTGAATAGTTGGCCTCCCGAGGCCCGTGTGGCGGACCTGTCCCCGACTTCGAAACCGGGGCCATCGAGAGATACCGGGGTCTCCTCATACAGGGCGGCCCAGAGCTCTCTCTGCTTCGCTTCGGCGGCTTCGAACCTTGTTCTCCACGCTAGGTGCGCCTCTCGACCTCGGTTCATCGCCGTCCCGAGGAACTCGTAGACCGAGTCGTCCACGAAGAAGTCAGGGTCTATGGGGTAGCCCATCGCCTCTTTGGTCAGTTTGATCTCGTCGTGGCCCAGGGGTTGACCGTGTGCGTCCGATGTGTCCTGAAGGTTGGGCGCCCCATCAGCGATATGCGTCTTGCATATGACCAGTGACGGACGGTCTGCTTCGGCAAGAGACTCGTCGATCGCCTGGTCGATGGCGCTGCGGTCATGACCGTCGATCGTGACGGTATGCCATTGGTAGGCGGCGAATCTGGCAGCCACATCCTCGGTAAAGGTGATGTCGGTTGATCCGTCGATCGAGATCTGGTTGTCGTCGTAGAAATAGGTGAGCCGGCCCAAGCCGAGATGGCCGGCCAGGGAGGCAGCTTCGGAGCTGATCCCCTCCATCAGATCGCCATCGGAGACAAACCCGAAAGTACGATGGCTCACCAGGTCACTTCCAAGACGGGCCCGAAGGTGGGTCTCGGCAATGGTCATGCCCACTCCCGTTGCGAAACCCTGCCCGAGGGGGCCGGTAGTCATTTCGATTCCGAGGCTGTTGTCGCGCTCGGGATGGCCTGCCGTGTGGCTTTCCCACTGCCTGAAGTTGCGCAGGTCGTCGAGCGTCAGTGGAAACCCCGAGAGATGGAGCATCGAGTAGAGAAGCATCGACCCATGGCCGTTGGAGAGGACGAATCGGTCCCGATCGGGCCACTCTGGTGCGTCGGGGTCGACATTGAGATGCTTCGACCACAGTGTGACCGCAATATCGGCCATACCCATCGGCATGCCCGGGTGTCCCGTGTTGGCCTTCTGCACTGCGTCCATTGCCAGCGCCTTGATCGTGTTGACCGCCAGCTGTTCTTGGTTGATGTCAGGCATCGGCGGCGAGGGTACCTTGCCCTCCTCTGTCACCTGCCTTTCAGGCCGGTACGACAGTTCAAATCTGGTCGGGACTGCGAGAAAGCCCTAGCCGGGCGTTTCTCTTTGCCCTTGGACCCTTCCGTGGTGCTTGGACCGCATCTGGCCCGCGCCGGATTTTGTCAGGAGTTGCGGTGATACTCGTTGGTTGACGTTGGTTTCTGTCGACAGCTGAAACCCCGCTGCTGGGCCGGTAACACCGATTGGGCCCAGACGGGCGCAACACCTGGTCGGCGGCCTCACTGTTGGTTTAGGCGCCAATTCGGTCATGTCCTTGGGCGGCATGCGGCCCGCACGCGATCTCGACAATGGATCGAGGGCCGACTGAGTTGTTTGTTTCTCGAGTTCTCCGATCGGAAGCCTCTCA
>CAXMPS010000458.1:0-1056 GCA_964194995.1 uncultured Gammaproteobacteria bacterium
TGGGATCTGGGGAACTTCGTAGGTCATGATCAGCTCCTCACGCCGACTCGGCGAGCGCGTGTTTGGCCGCATACTCCGCAGCGGCCTCTCGAACCCAGGCGCCCTCGTCCCAGGCACTGACCTTGTGGGCCAGCCGCTCCCGGTTGAGTGGGCCGTCGCCCTTCACCACCGCCCAGAACTCGTCCCAGTCGATCTCACCGATCTGCCAGTGTCCGGTCTCCTCGTCGAAGCGAAGGTCTGGATCGGGGAAGGTCACGCCCAGGTACTGGCCCTGGGGAACGGTGGTGTCGATGAACTGTCGGCGAAGTTCGTCGTTCGTTACCCGCTTGATCTTCCACTTCATCGACTCCTCGGTGTGGGTCGATTCGCTGTCGTGGGGTCCGAACATCATGAGTGACGGCCACCAGTACCGGTCGACGGCGTCCTGGAGCATCGCCCGCTGTTCGTCGCTGCCGTTGGCGAGCGCAAGGCAGATGGCATAGCCCTGGCGTTGGTGGAAGCTCTCTTCCTTGCAGATCCGAACCATCGCGCGCGCATACGGCCCGTACGATGTGCCTTGCAACATGATCTGGTTTGCGATGGCTGCGCCGTCCACCAACCACCCGATCACACCCATGTCGGCCCAGCTGAGAGTCGGGTAGTTGAAGATCGACGAGTACTTCTGCTTTCCGGTGTGGAGCAGGTGCTGGAGCTCGTCACGAGAGACGCCAAGGGTCTCGGCCGCCGAGTAGAGGTAGAGGCCATGGCCGGCCTCGTCCTGCACCTTTGCGATGAGGATGGCCTTGCGCATGAGTGTCGGGGCCCTGGTGATCCAGTTGCCCTCAGGCTGCATCCCGATGATCTCGGAGTGGGCGTGCTGGGCGATCTGTCTGATCAGGGTGCTGCGATAGCCCTCCGGCATCCAGTCGCGTGGTTCGACCTTCTCGTCGGCATCGATCGTTGCCTGGAATTGCGCTTCGCCGCTCACCTGATCTCCTCAGCCTCGGTTCAAGGGTCCCACCATTATACAAACGAACGTTCGTTTGTGAAGAGGCAGCTCATTCTTGCGTGGTGAGC
>CAXMPS010000459.1:0-37738 GCA_964194995.1 uncultured Gammaproteobacteria bacterium
TCTGGCCGCTCTGGGCCCAGTAGACGTCCTGTGCACTCATGTTCCACCCGCTGTGGACGCTCTCCGCACTGATGTCATAACGGGGCGAAATGAGCGAGGGTCTGAGCCGATCCTGGAGTACATCCGCATGCACCAACCTCGCTTGCATTTGTTTGGTGACGTTCACCAGCCACAGGCCAGCGCCTGGCGGATTGGAAGCACCAACTGTCGCAACGTTGGCTATTTCCGCGCCACAGGCCGAGCATTCGAGATCAACCTCCCACAGAACCCATGATCGCAGATCTCGCTAGCGGCCGACGCCGGAGTCATTCATGAAAGGGGCCACTAGCCTGGCTGGCTCAACGACCGGTTTTGGAGATATGGCCGAGGGTACCTTTCAGACGCTGGAGATCGACGCTGCCGCAGAAGACCTCTATGACGTCGCCGCCGACATTGCCTCGTACCCGGACTGGGCGACTGGGGTCAAAGAGGTCGAGATTCTCGAGAGCGACCAGGATGGGAGAGTGGTGAGGGCTCGATTTGTGGTCGAGGGTTTTATCAAGCAGATCGAATACGTGTTGAGATACTCACACGACCGGCCCAATAGGTTGGGCTGGGTCGCCGAGGAAAGTGAAGATGTGAAGATGCTTGAGGGCTCCTACACCTTCAGCCCCGTCGATGACGCCGTAGAAGTGGTGTACTCGCTCAGCGTCGAGCCCAAATTCACCGTACCCGGCTTCATCCGACGGCAAGCAGAGAAGCAGATCGTGACGACGGCCCTTCGCGGGCTTCGCAAACGAGTCGTCGGCGCCGGATAGCACATGAGAATCGTTTTGGTCACGGGGAAAGGGGGAGTTGGTAAAACGACCGTCGCGGCCGCAACTGCCCTCGCTTCCGCCGACGCCGGGCACCGAACCCTGGTGACGTCGACCGACCCGGCGCACTCCCTGGCCGACGCGATTGGCATTGATCTCGGCTCAAGTCCATCCTCGATAGTGACGGGTCTGATGGGCCAACAGATCGACACCCAAGAGCAACTCGACAAGTACTGGGGGTCGATCAGACGGCAATTGATGGATGTCCTCGACTGGGGAGGCGCCGCGGGCATCGAGGCGGAGGAGTTTCTCGTCTTCCCTGGTATGGACGAGCTGTTTGCTCTCCTCGAGGTGAACCGTCACGCACGGTCCGGCGAATTCGATGTCATCGTTGTCGACTGTGCACCCACCGCCGAGACTCTTCGGCTGCTGTCGCTGCCTGAGGTCCTGAGCTGGTACTTCGAGAAGGTAATGCCAACCGAGCGGAGAATCATCAAGGCGGCTCGACCTCTGCTATCCCGGCTGACCGATCTTCCCATTCCCGAGGATGAGGTGTTCTCTGCGGCGCAATCGGTGTTCGATGCTGTCGAAGGTGTCAGAGAGTTGATGTCCTCACCCGACGTCACCTCGGCTCGACTTGTCGTGAACCCGGAGAAAATGGTGATCGACGAGGCCCGTCGCACCTACAGCTATTTGGGACTTTTCGGCTACGGAGTTGACGGGGTGGTGGTCAACCGGATTCTCCCTGATGAGGTATCGGACCCATACTTCGAACGTTGGCGGTCGATTCAAAAGGGCCATCTCGATACGGTCGATGACGCTTTTGTCGATGTGCCTCGGTTGCGGCTCCGACTCTTTGATGATGAGATGGTCGGCGTCGACCGTCTTCGGTACATGGCGGATGAGCTCTATCAGGACAGCGACCCTATCTTCGATTTCAAGGCAAAGAGCCCGTTCCGAATAGTCGAACAGGACGGTGGAGTCGTAATGGAATTAGACATCCCACTAGTGGAGAAGTCAGAAATCGAAGTTCATCGTCACGGCTATGAGCTCTATCTCCGAGTCGGTCCGTATCAACGCTCGTTTGTCCTTCCTGACGCGCTGCATCGTCGCGAGGTGAATCGAGCCCGGTTGGAGAACGGGGTGCTATCGGTCGAATTCGTCAAGCGGGAGAAGACGTCGTGAGCCCGGAAGCGCCTCCGACGATGGAGGTGTTGGGGCGAGCCGGGCGACGTGCGGTCTATCACCTTCTCCAGGCTGTGATTGAGAGCCTCAAGGCAGTCGAGGCCGTGATCGAAGAGGTGGGGAGCCTGGGTGACGCCTCGGAAGAGCCCGGCGATGAGGGCCGGGTCAAGATCGAGATCGAATGAGTAGCGGCAATCACCGCATCCGCCCCGACGAGATACTTCCGCCGGACGGGAGTTCGATCCAGGTGTCCCAGTTGGTCAAGGACGCCGCACTGCTCTTGCCCAACATCGTAAAACTGGTTGGCAGACTCCTCGTCGATCCAAGAGTTCCGAGACGCTCCAAGATTGCCCTCGGGATGGCGGCGGCCTACGTCGTGAGCCCTGTGGATCTGATCCCTGATGTGATACCCGTCATCGGCTGGGCCGACGATGTGGTGATATTGATGTTTGCCATCGATTCACTCATGACCCGTGCCGACCCGGAGATCATCGAAGAGCACTGGGACGGACCAGGAGACCTTCTTTCACTGGTGCATGAGATCGTGGGTCTGTCACGGAGCATCCTGCCGAGGCGCATAGGCGCGGTCCTCGATCGTCTGTCCGGGTAGGAGTCTGCCGATGGCGTTCTCTGATGGCATAGCCGATTTCCGATCAGACACGGTTACCCGACCAACTCCCGAGATGCTGGAGGCGATGGTTTCGGCGCCCTTGGGCGACGACGTCTATCACGACGACCCGACCGTCAATGCGCTCGAGCAGGAGTCGGCCGACCTTGTGGGTAAGGAAGCTGCAGTATTCGTGCCGACCGGCACGATGGGCAACCAGTTGGCAATCATGGCCCAGACCAACCCGGGCGAGGAGGTGCTCGCCCATGAGGGATCCCACGTGCGCAGCATCGAAGGTGGAGCGCCACAGGCTCTTTCAGGTGTTGGCTTCAGAACTGTGTCCGGCGAAGGCGGCCAGATCCAGCCGGCCGACGTCGACTCGGCCATGGAGTGGTCCGGGTTCTTCCCGGTTATCGGGCTCATGGTCTGGGAGAACACGCACAACCTCTCCGGCGGGAGGGTCGTGCCGATCGATCTCATGGAGAAGACGTCGGAGTCGGCGCGAGGACACGGGCTGAATGTCCACATTGACGGCGCGCGCATCTTCAATGCGGTAGCGGCCAGTGGCGTCCCGATCACCAGATACGCGGCCACGGCGGATTCGGTTCAATTCTGTTTCTCCAAGGGGCTTGGCGCTCCAATCGGCTCCATTGTTTGTGGATCGACCCGGTTGATGGACGAGGTTCGCCGGCTCAGGAAGCGGCTTGGCGGGGGCATGCGCCAGGCGGGGGTCATTGCAGCGGCGGCGCGGGTTGCCCTTGCCAGCAGGGATCGACTTGTTGAAGACCACATCCTCGCTCGGCGTCTCGGGGACTTGTTTGCCGACGCCTTCCCCGGATCGGTGGATCCTGTGTCTATCGAGACCAACATGGCCCGGATCGACTTCCGGTCGATCGGGTTGTCGTGGGTCGATGCCGGCGAGCGTCTCGAGTCGGCTGGAATCAGGGTCAATCCGCCCCTCCCCGGCGGATGGCGGATCGTGACCCATCGTGATGTTGATGACTCTGATGCCGAGAAGCTTCTTGCAGCGCTCTCGTAACCCGGTCGGTTCAGGTGGGGTCGGATAACAGAGTGAGTCTTGGTGTTCTTTTTCCGGGCCAGGGAAGTCAATTTGTTGGCATGGGGGCCGATCTTTTCGAGGCGCGCCCTGATCTGCTGGGTGACCCCGCCAATGACGTCCTTGGATTCGACCTGAGAAAGATGTGTCTCGAGGGTCCCGAAGAAGAGTTGACCAGGACCGAGTATGCCCAGCCCGCCTTATTCGCCATCTCCTTCGCTCTCTGGGATGAGTTCCGCAGAAGTCTCGAGCCCACACCATCAGGCATGGCGGGCCATTCACTGGGGGAGTACACGGCCCTCACCGCGGCGAACGCCGTCGACTTCCCCAATTCCCTGGCAGTGGTCGCTCTTCGCGGGCGGGCTATGGCTGAAGCCGCAGATGCCGAGCCATCCGGGATGGCCGCCCTCATCGGGGCCGATGAAGAGCTAGCCCAAGCGGTATGCGCGGTTAGGCGCAATATAGGTGGCCGTCTCCAAGTGGCCAATATCAACTCACCCGGCCAGATCGTTGTGGCCGGTGGGGCCGCGGACATCGAATGGCTGACCTCGGAGGGAAGAGATCAGGGGATTCGTCGGGTCATTCCGCTGAAGGTGGCGGGAGCATTTCACTCATCGTTCATGGCGTCGGCATCCGAGTCTGTGGCCGATGGGTTGGCCAAGGTGAAGATCAGCGAGCCTGAGGTGCCGGTATGGGCCAACGCCACAGCCTTGCCGCATGAAAGGACGGCCATAGTCTCAGTCCTATCCCGCCAGGTAGTCGAGCCGGTTCGCTTCATGGAGACATTGCAGAACATGGGCGAAGCGGGGATCTCTCATTATGTCCATGTTGGTCCTGGAGATGTGACTGCCGGACTTGTTCGCAAGACGCTGCCCGGCGCAGAAGTCATGGTCGTGTCGTCAATTGAAGACATCGGTGGTGTCGTCGATGTCCTCGGTACGATGGTCCGACGCTGAGGAGATCGTCTATGCGCAATGCTGAAATCACCGGGTGGGGCAAGTGCATGCCCCCGAACGTCCTTTCCAATCACGATCTCGAACAGTTGGTCGACACCTCGGACGAATGGATCACGACTCGGACGGGAATCAAGGAGCGGCGCATTGCCCATGTCGAGGCTTCCGACATGGCAGCTGTTGCCGGCCTGCGCGCTCTCGCTGCCGCGGGCAAGACGGTCGCCGATGTCGACCTTCTTCTTGTCGCCACATGTAGCGGAGATTCCATCATTCCGTCCACGGCTTCAGTAGTCCAGAAGAAGATGGAGGCCTGGAATGCTGCCGCCATGGACTTGAACGCGGCCTGCTCCGGGTTTATCTACGGGCTGATAGTCGGTACCAACATGATTCGAGGTGGCACCAACTCGACGGTGCTCCTCATCGGCACAGAGAAGCTTCATTACTTGATGGATTTCACCGATCGCACCACATGCATCCTCTTCGGGGACGGCGCCGGCGCCGTCGTCCTCGAGCCGACGGATGATCCGATCGGCATTCTTTCTTCCGAACTTGGGATGGATGGGTCTGTCGGCCACATCCTCGAGGTTCCCGCTGACGGAACCGCTGGTGACCGAAGACCCCGCGATCCTGCCCAGTGCGGCATTTCAATTGAAGGTCCAGAGCTCTTTCGACGGGCTGTGACCACCATGAGCGAGTCTTCGGGGCGAGTCTTGGCGGAGGCCGGCCTGGAGCTCGAAGACATCGATATTCTCATCCCCCATCAGGCAAATGTCAGGATCATCGACGCCACTGCGAAACGGCTGGGGGTGGACTCATCAAAGGTCTACGTCAACATTCACTCGTATGGCAACACTTCGGCAGCCACTATTCCGGTCGCCCTTACCGAGGCGCTCGAGCACGGGCGGATCAACCCTGGAAGTCTGATTGCCTTCACTGCGTTTGGCGGGGGACTTACCTGGGCGTCGGCAATCTACAGGTGGGGTGGCAGGGTCGAGCCGCTGGGTGAGAGCGACGCCCGCCTGCCTCCTTCTGACCGAACAACGATGGAGCTGCTTCAGCCCAATTTCGATTTCTTTGGGTTGCCGGAGAAATTGGTGTGAGTGAAGCCGGTGAGAATCGGGTCGCTGTCGTAACAGGAGGGTCGCGAGGGATCGGGCGCGCGATAGCAATCAGGCTGGCGCAATCCGGGCACGCCGTGCTCGTCAACTACGCGTCGAGTTCCACCGCGGCCTCAGAGGTTGTGGAGAAGATCCAGGCCTCCGGTGGTGTCGCCGTAGCCCATGGCGCCGATGTCTCAAGCGCTGACGAGGTCACCGAGATGTTCGAGACAGCAGCGTCGCAGCTAGGACCGGTGTCGGTGTTGGTGAACAACGCCGGGATCACCCGGGACAACCTCCTGTTGCGGATGACCCCGGAGGAATTCGACGATGTCATCGCGGTCAATCTGCGCTCGGCGTTCCTTTGCACAAAGGCGGCTTTGCGGGGGATGCTCAGGGCGCGCTGGGGCAGGGTCGTGTCAATCGCCTCGGTAGCCGGCATCAGCGGCAACCCCGGCCAGGCCAACTACGCGGCGTCGAAAGCCGGCCTGATCGGATTCTCCAAGTCCATCGCCAAGGAGTACGGCAAACGCAGAATCACTGTGAACGTGGTCGCGCCCGGCTTCGTCACCACCGATATGACAGCGGATCTGGAAGATGGAGTAAGAGATAGTGCGATCGGGATGATCACGCTGGGGCGTTTCGGTGACCCTGAGGATGTCGCGGCGGCCGTGGATTTTCTTGTTTCAGACGACGCCGGTTACATCACCGGTCAGGTTCTTTCGGTGGATGGCGGGATCGCGCTGTAAGTTCTGCAACCCAAATCGATTAGGAGTGGAAAATGGAAAGAGAGGCAGTAGCCGAAAGGCTCAACGGCGTGTTGGTATCGGAGCTTGGCCTCGACGAGTCCAAGATCAACGATGCGGCACATTTTGAAGAGGACCTAGACGTCGACAGCCTCGGAGTCGTTGAGCTGTTGATGGCTCTCGAGGACGAGTTTGGTATCAAGATCCCCGATGAGGACGCCGAGTCCATCATGACGGTCGGTCAGGCAGTCGATCTGGTCCACCAAAAGCTGGCCAGCTAGTGCGTCGGCGGGCAGACCACTAGCCCATGTCAGAGCAGCGACGGGTTGCCGTCACTGGACTGGGCGCCGTTACTCCGATTGGCGACGACGTAGGATCAACATGGCGAGCCATGTTGGCGGGCGAGTCGGGGATCGGGCCTATTACCCTGTTCGACACCTCCGGTTACCGCTCGACCATCGCGGGCGAAGTCCAGGGATGGGATCCAGAGGACTATTTCGAACGACGCGAGGTAAGACGGATAGATCGTTTCGCACAGTTCTTCTTGGTGGCCGTCCGGGAGGCACTCCAACAGGCCGGCCTGAGTTACGAAGAGGATGATCCGGCCGCTACCAGGGCTGGCGTCGTGGTCGGTGCCGGCTTTGGTGGTATGGGCTCATTCATCGAGGAGATCGAGACCCTTACGGAGAGGGGCCCCGGCCGGCTGAGCCCGTTAGGTGTGCCAAGGATCATCCCCAACATGGCGGCGGGTCTGGCTTCGATCGAAAACAACCTGCTAGGACCTGTCTCATGCGTGGTGACGGCGTGTAGCGCCTCGGCCAACGCCATTGGCGATGCGGCCGAGATGATCCGGCGTGGGGCGGCCGATGTTGTCGTGGCCGGTGGCGCCGAAGCGGCTGTGACCACCTTCGGCATCGGCACTTTCGCCCAGGCACGAGCCTTGTCGACGCGCAACGACGAGCCGGCTCTCGCCTCGCGTCCCTTCGACGCCGATCGCGACGGCTTCGTCATGGGGGAGGGAGGTGCCGCTTTGATTCTGGAGGAATACCAGGCCGCCGAGGAGAGGGGCGCGCCGATATTCGCTGAACTCACTGGCTACGGAATGTCAGCCGACGCGTATCACATCACCTTGCCGAGGCCGGGAGGAGCCGGGGCGGCGAGAGCGATGACCGCGGCGATGAAAGATGCTCGGCTCACGCCCGACTCAATCGGGTACGTCAACGCTCATGGGACCTCTACCCAGGCCAACGACTCGACCGAGACGGCTGCGATCCGGATTGCCCTCGGCGACGAGGCCGATTCGGTGCCGGTGTCGTCGACTAAATCGATGACAGGGCACCTTCTAGGCGGTGCCGGTGCCGTGGAAGCAGTTGCATCGATCATGGCCCTTCAGAGCCAGGCCGTACCGCCGACTATCAACTACGAGAGCCCAGATCCGGAATGCGACCTCGACTATGTGCCGAACGAGGCACGGGAAGTAGATCTCGACCACGTCATGTCCAACTCGTTTGGATTTGGGGGACACAACGTGTCATTGGTCTTTTCCAAAGCCTGAGCTGGGTTCATCCCACCATGGTTCCCTCAACCCTGTCCATCACGCCATTCGGCAATGCTCTGGAAGACGAGGACAAGGATCAGGGCCGTTCCGATCGTGACCACGAGCAAGGAGCCGATTGCGAGAGCCAACGACCACCCCGGGCACCCGGTGATTGGGTCGGTGAGGTCGCAACTGACGCTGGTGACCACCCAGGCGAGCACTGCCGCGAGGATCCCGAGAATGACCGAGGGCACCGAGATCCACGGGTTAGGCGCCCGTCTCATCGTTTCCGGCCCTTCTCGTCGATATCGGCGGCCTCGAGGATCTCGTGCGGCGCCAGCTCGGGCGGGATGGGAAATATGGACCCGCGCTCCCTAGGCGGATAGAAGGCCACCTTTACCGATGGATCTCGGGCAACGATCGCAATGGTGACCCCCAGCCCCGCAGATACAACAGCCGCAGCCGGCTCTTGGAGCACCGACAACCCGATCGCAAGTATTGGCCACAAGTAGCGGGCAACATACATTCCGCCGGGGAGGACGCGGGAATACCACCAACCGGTCAGTGTGGCGGTCAGTGCGACGATGAGCGTGGCCAACGCAGAACCCTGCCATGAGGCCAACCCAAGTGCGAAGGGGACGCCAAGAAGAAGCAGAGTGAGGAGAACTGCGCGCTCGGGTGGGCCGGTGGCCGCAGGGAGCTTCCTGACCGAGGTTGCCACAGGTTTTGTTGCTAGTGCGATGAGGGCTGTTGCGCTTGAAGTGATTCCAACTATCCAAGCGACATCGACCGGTCGCACCGTCGCGAGAATGAATGTGCCGGCGACGACGGCGTACCCCGTCCGGAGTGCCCATCGACCTCCCACCAGAACCATTCCCACGGTTGCCACCGTCGCCATGGTGAGAAGGCCGAGGCCGAGCATGAAGACAGAGGCGTCATCGTATGGCCCCGGGTCGATTAGAAACGCGACGATCCACACCAGGGCTGCCATCAGCGGCAACGAGGCGGCAAGCATCGTTTTCACACTGCGAGTGTCGCAGCGGGGACGGTCAAGCTGAAGTCGGAGGCGACCCGCTGTCGGTTGTGCTGAGGACTTTCAGATCCGATTTCTCGCCAAAGCGCGGCGACTCGCTCGGCTCCCAAACGGTCTCTTCCCTCCAGGATGGCCCTGGGCGAAGTGTCACGACCGCTCCGTGTCCCAGTTTCTCGTCATGGAGAAGGTGCAAGGAGGATCCGAGGAGGCGGAGCCTTCCTGCCTGGATGGGATCCTGGTGAGAGACGATGACCACGTCGCCATGGGGATGCTGGGTGTCAAGCCGCTTGGCCGCATTGGTGATTCGCTCGGCGACATCGGCCAGCGTCTCCGGTGCGAAAGCCAGCTCGGCGGGCCGCTCCAGGTATGCCTCCAGCTCACCAGGGAAGGTCTCGGGTATGGAGCTCCAGCTGTGACCTCGCCAGCGGTGGGCCAGAGCCCACTCGGTCAAATCGGGGTCGATTTTCACAGGCACGCCGGTTCGGCCGGCGATTTCCTCGGCGGTGCGGAGGGAGCGCTCCAGCGGAGACGACCAGACTGCGACGACGGGCCTCGGCCCGAGGTAGCGCCCCACCCGTTTTGCCTGCTCGACTCCGTGTGGTGACAAACCGAACCCCGGCAGGTCGGCGTATACGAGATGTTCTGGATTGTCTACTTCTCCGTGGCGGACGAGGTGTACGAGTGCGGCCATTGGCCACAGTTTGGCCTCTCCAGCCCCCGGATCGAGGTAACTTCCCCATGTGTGGACCGAGCCGATCCTTCATGTCGACATGGATGCGTTCTTCGTCGAAGTGGAAAGACTCAGAGACGAGACGCTCCGAAACCGCCCGGTGGCTGTGGGCGGCGTGGGTCGCAGAGGAGTCATCGCCAGCGCCTCGTACGAGGCCAGGGCGTTCGGAGTCCGTTCCGCACAACCCACAGCCATTGCGCGGAGGCTGTGTCGGGAACTCGTGGTCGTCTCGCCGGGCCACGGGCGATACGGAGAGATGTCAGAGATGGTATTCGCCGTTTTTCGCTCCTTCACCCCTTATGTCGAAGGCCTGAGCTTGGATGAAGCCTTCCTCGACATAACGGGTCTGCGGCGCCACTACGAGTCTCCGATTGATGTGGCCCGGGATATTCGGGCAACGATCGCCACCGACTTGGGCCTACCGGCGTCGGTCGGGATCGCCGCCACCAAATTCGTGGCGAAGCTGGCGTCCGAGGTCGCCAAGCCAGACGGATATCGACATGTTCCAGCCGATGTGCAGTTGCAGTTTCTTCATGCCTTGCCGGTCGACGCGTTGTGGGGTGTCGGGCCGGCCACCCTGGCCGGGCTGACAAGACTGGGAGTGATCACAGTTGGTGACTTGGCCGAGATCCCGGAGCCGACAGTCACGTCTTCGCTTGGCCCGACTGTGGGCCGACATCTGATCGATTTGGCGAACGGCATCGATCTGCGTCCGGTGCAGCCCGATTCAGAAGCGAAATCACTGTCGGTCGAGGAGACCTTCTCATCCGACCTTCGAGGACAGGACAGGATCGAGGCTGCTCTCCTCGGGCACTCGCAACGGCTGTCCGGTCGGCTCCGTCGGTCTGGTGTGGCCGCTGAGACAATCTCTATCAAGGTCAGATACGACGACTTCACGACGCTCACCAGAACTGTGACTCCCGGTGTGGCCGTGGACAGCCCGCGTGATCTGTTCTTCGTCGGCAAACAACTGCTGGGCGAAGTCGACTTGTCACGCCCTGTTCGGTTGCTCGGCCTCGGTGGAGCGTCACTGGTAGCAGCCTCCACACCGAGACAAATGCGGATGGATTCCAACGAGCAATGGGATCGGATAGCAGACGCCGTGTCCGGCGTACGTGAGCGGTTTGGTGAGCATGCAGTCGATCCGGCCCGTCTTGTTGACATGGAAACCGAAGATCTGGAACCTGACCGGTGAACTGACTTCGAACCACGTGTATTGTTTCTCTTAGGTTCGGATCTAGCTTTATGGCGAGGTAGTTATGGCCCTCGATGACAACGAACAAAAGATCCTCGAAGAGATCGAGCGTCAGTTCTATGACGAAGATCCGGAACTGGCGCGTGCCGTTCGCGATATTCACCACCCCTCCCGGATCGGGATCCGCCTGTCGCTGCTTGGCGTTGTCGCCGGCCTTGCCATCGTCATTGCCTTTTTCGCCTCCAGCACGCTCGTCGCACTTCTTGGTTTCGCGATACTCGTGGCGTCGGCGACGAGCCTCGTGAATGCCCTCAAGACTCGTGACTGGGGCTCGCGGGAAGTTGATCCCGAGCAGGAACACTCCGAGTAACCCCATTCTGGGCCGTCCCGGTCGCGCTTCTGATGACGGTGGCCCGTCTTACAAATGGCTCCGGCGTCTCTCACTCGAAGCATTTGTGCGATAGACCACCCTGGCCCTGCGGACCTCCTCGGGACACGCTATTGTTCCGGCCCCCGGCGGTAGCTTCGGGGGCACAAAGCCGCCAGAGGAGGAGAAAGAAACCCCTCGCTTACGGGTTTCGTAGTTTGTCTTAGGAAGGGACCAGTGGAGCAGTCATTCACAGCCGACCAGGCCTGTCGGCTGGCCAATTGCACTCATCATCAGCTTCGTTACTGGGACCGGGTGGGACTCATCGAGCCTTCGATTCAGGGCAGTGGTGGCCGGCCCGGTGTTCGCCGTCTCTACTCGTTTCGTGATCTCGTGGCCCTACGCGTTGTGAGGAGCCTTCTCGACAACGGAATGTCACTGCAACGGGTCCGCCGAGCCTGGGAGTATTTGCGACGCGAGGGTGAGATGGAGCTTCACCTCAGCGATGTCAAGCTTGTGACCGACGGGCAGTCCATTTTCAGGGTGAGCTCGGATGACGGTGAGTTGATGGATGCTCTGAGACAGGGCCAGCTTGCCTTTTTCGTGGCTATCGACGAGATCGCCAGGGAGGTCGAGGAGGACGTGACACGGTTCGAGCTGGATCGCGACCAGTTTCTCAACATGCTGCGCCGGGTTGAGGACGATGTGTCCGATGAGCTTGCGGCGGCCGGCTCCTGATCTCAGTCGGAGTTAAACAACGAACGAGGATTGAGACTGGCTCGCACCCGCCGGGTCGACTCATAGCGATGCCTCAGCCAGTCCTCGACGATCTCGAGGTCGGCTTCCGTGGCCATCCCGTTGCGATTGCCGTACACCGCCGCCGAGTAGTTGGTCGCCAACGAGATCAAAGAGTCGTCGGCTCGCGTAGCGAATTCCATCGGCGTCTCATACTCAGGCACCGGCTGCCCGAGATCGGTGAGCCTGTCAACGATCTCATCCCACACCGCGGTGATGTCGCCGGTCCGCAGCCTGGCCAAGCGTCGTCTCCTCCTCAACCTCTTGAGCCACGGCACCAGCCCGACTATGAAGGCGAGGGCCGGGATGACCAGCAGCCACGTCCAGGGGAACGACGTCTGGCCGAGAATGCCACCGAGCGCTTCTGCCTCGAGGAGCCCGGGGGGAACCAACTCGTCTCGATTCTCGAGTGGGATGTCGGTCGGAGTGTCTGGGACGGGTATGTAAGCGACAGGGTCGAATGAGGCCGTTATGGATTGGGGAAGGGCTCCGTCGCTACGGGGCGTCGGGTCGAATCTGACCCAGCCGAACCCGTCCATCCACATCTCAACCCAGGCGTGGGCGTTGTTGTCCCGCACCACAATCAGCTCGGTACCGTCTTCCTGAGTCGAGACCTCGCCAGGCGTGAACCCCCATACGACCCGGCTGGGTATGCCGAGAGCCCGCCCCATCACGGACATCGACAACGCGAATTGTTGGCAGTAACCCTCGCGGTAGTTGAGGGATGTGGTGTCGGTAAGCCAGTTCTCCAGGTCGAGGCTTCCGCCGCCGGTGCTGACCGTCGTGGAATAGGTGAAATCACCACTGTCGCGGAACCAGTGCTGAAGCAACCAGGCAGTTTCGAAGTCTGTGACCGTCCCGTCTGTCCGGGCGAAGGCTTCGGCTCTGATCGCCACTGGCAGGTTCTCGGGGAGTTGAAGGTACCGGTCGATGTCGTCCGGTCGCTCAGTGTTGCCTGTGCGAGATTCGGGCTGGTAACGGAAATCGCCTGCATCGGCAGCCTTAGCGAACAACGGGCTGAAGGTTCCATCCTGAGTGGTGGCCATGGCGGCCACGTCGGCTTCGTGGAGAGGCAAAACCGCCCGATTGATCGTGTACTGGTCTCCCTCGTTGAATCTGGGTGTGTAGATCAGTGATCCATCGCCGGCCACCTGAAGAAGTTGGCGGTTGACGACATCGGCGTCCATGTCGTAGACGATTCCGGGCGTGGGCATTACGGCCATGCGCAGCTGTTCGATCCTCACTGTGGCGGCGATCTGCTGGCTCGTGCCGCGGTATGCATAATCCGGGTTTCCCCCCGCGTTTCCTGGCTCATCGAAAATCGACGTGAGACCTGAAGTGGACCAGGCGGTTCCGTCGAAATTATCGAGGGCTTCCATCCTCCAATAGACGTCGTCGCCCGGCGGAGCGTCCTCGTCCAACACAGCTGTGAAGACAATCTCGTTTGAGCGGGAGATTATTCGCTGCTGGAGATCGGCTAGGCGATCGTAGGTCTTGCCTCCGTAACCAGGCCCGTAGCCACTGCCAAGCCGCCACTGGAAATTGCCGTCGGCCGGAACCAGACTTGAGGCTGTGTGGGCTGTCGCAACTGCCCCAACTGCAATCATGGAGGCAAGGACGAACGCCGTGGTCTTGGTCTGGCGGGGGATCGGCCGACCTTCGGGATCTCGAACACGACCTGCCTCGCTCTTGCGATCGAAGCCCACCGCGATGATGCCAAGGCCGATGACGATCACCGCGGCGATCATCCACCCGAGTTCGGATGAGAACCTATCCATGACTGCGAACTGGAGGTACAAAGCGACCGAAGGAAGGATCATCGCTGCTGTCGAGCCATCCGAAGAGCCCCACACGTATAGACCTCCCACGATCCACATCAGACCCGAGAGGATTGCGATCACTCCTGCGATAGGTTCGATGGGCGCAACTCCAAAACGAATAAGGCCAATCGCCTCGGCCATGGTCACACCGAGGGCATCGATTGTGTCGGGGCTCGGCAGGAAGCCGCCGACCAGTGTGTCGGCCGCCGAGATCCGAAGGAACAAGACGAGACCGGATCCCACGAACAATCCGACCGCCAGCTTTCTGTTGGAGACGGTCTGGGATAGAAGCCACCAGATCACGCCGCCGAGAAACGCTGAGGCGATCATGATCAGGTGCCAGGCTGTCTCCCCGGTCTCGATCAGGCGGCTCAGCCTGACGATCATCAGGGCAAATGCGGCAAACCCGGCTATCCGACCGATGCGTTTGTCCATGAGGACCTCATAGCTGTCATCCACGCCGGCGCCCATTGCTCGTCCGGGGAGATGGAGACGGTGGAGACGCCGAGACGTTGAAAGCCGATCAACCCATGAGAGGTGGAGTCGGACACCGTGAGCAAGATGGTCGTCGGGTAGTCGGTGCTGAGCAGTTGTTGGACGCTGAGCAGCGGTCGGTCCGCTGCCCCGGTCACGATGACAAGGGCACCCCCGCCGCCCTTCTGGCGAATCCGGCCGGCAACCGCCTCGATGTCAACTGTCGAATCCGGCTCGACGAGTGCCAGCCGCTCCATGGCGGGTCCGTAGCGAGAGGCGTCGATTGGCTCGGCGTCACCGGCCCAGAGATCTGCGTCGAAGCCGGATCCGATCAGATGAGTCACGACGGTGGCTGCACCCGAAACGGCACTCTCAAAAGCGCTCTGTGATTCGTAGGAGGCTGCCCGTATGTCGAGCAAGACGAGGGCGCGAGCCTGCCAAGGAGTTTCGAGCTGTCGGATCATCAGTTCGTCGGTCTTGGCTGAGCTGGGCCAATGAACTCGGCGAAGGTCGTCACCTCGCTGGTATTCCCGAAGGGTATAGAAGTCTTCGCCGCCGCGACGGCTGTGCTCGGGTCGGGAAGCCTGCATCGCCGGATCCTGACCTCGGACAATTGGGAACCCGGTGAGAGTCTCGACGGTGGGATACACGACGATCCGGTCGATCGGTCCCGCGGTGGATTTCAGCTCAGCAAGTCCAAGCGGGTCCGAGCTTCGGATGGCGGCGGGCCCCACGCGATAGACCCCGCGGGGTCTGCAAGTGACCCGGTAGGTTGCCGTGGTCGAGGCTCCTTTGTCGATCTTTGCCACCTCAAAGTTGGCGACACCGAGCCGATTCACATCATCCTCGATTGTCAGGTTGGTCACAGGCCGACGGTCGCTGTTCTCGATGAGCAGAGTGACAGTCGTGGTGTCGCCATCGTGAACGACGGACGAGCCGAGTCGACGACTTATCGCGACGTTCGAGCGACGCAGCCGAACCACAACTAGCGCCAGAAGCTGGGCGAAGAGCACGAAGGCACCGGCAAGAAGGAGCTCGGCCTCACCCAATCCGTACCAGAGAAAGAGAAGGGCAAGCCCAGCCCCCGATAACGCCCACCCCCGGAGGGTTGGCATCAGGTGGCGATCCGGGAGGTGGTTCCTGGCACTCGGAGCCGGCCCATGATCTCGTCGATTATCTCGGGAAGCGACTCTCCTCGCATTTGCGCCTCGGGGCGCAGCGTCATCCGGTGCTCGAGGACCGGATGGGCGAGAATCTTGACGTCATCGGGAGTGATGTACTCCCGACCTTTTGAAACGGCTCGAGCCCGCGCCAGACGCTGGAGAAACAGCGCCGACCGGGGTGATGCGCCCAGCATCACATCGCTGTGATTTCGAGTGCCTTCGACTAGATCGACAATGTAGGTCTTTACCGACTGAGAAACGGAGACCGCCCGAGCCGTCTGAATCATCTGGGCGACGTCGTTGATGGTGGCCACAGGTTCGAGATCGAGAAACGTTGACCGGATGCCATGGGTATCGAGGATCTCGAGTTCCTTCTTTCGGCTCGGGTAACCGATTACCACGCGCATCATGAACCGGTCGAGCTGGGCCTCGGGTAGCGGGTATGTGCCTTCGTGCTCCAACGGGTTCTGAGTGGCGATCACCATGAAGGGCGGGTCGAGGGCCCGGGTTACGCCGTCGGAAGTCACCTGTCGCTCCTCCATTGCCTCCAGCAACGCAGACTGTGTCTTGGGGCTGGCCCGGTTGATCTCGTCGCCTACGACGATGTTGGCGAAAATGGGTCCGGGCTTGAATTCGAATTCGCTCCGGTTTCGATCCCATATCGAGACACCGGTGACATCGGATGGGAGCAAGTCAGGGGTGAACTGGATGCGGTGGAAGACGCTGTTGATCGACTTCGCGACCGACTTGGCCAGCTGAGTTTTGCCGACGCCGGGCACGTCTTCGATCAGCACGTGGCCCTCTGCGATCAGCGCCTGAATCACGAGCTCGACCACCTCGCGCTTGCCCTGGATGACCTTCTCGACGTTGGTCGCGATTCGATCGAACCCGTTCGTGAACTTCTCTACGTGCTGAGGGGTTAGCTCGGCCAAACGGTCCTCCCGCCGTTTTTTCCTGTCCGAAGACTCTACCTGCGGGCCTCCCTTGGCGGAGTTAGACTGTGTATGGGGTATGGCTATCGCATCGTGAGAAACCGTCTGGGCATTGGCAGGCATTTGCTGGCTTTGATTCGTCGGCCAGTCTTGCTGTGGGAGGCCGCTCGAGTTGCTGTAGCGTTTCGTACTCATCGTGGTCTGTCTTCCTCCTCGGAATACCTCGACTGGAGGTTTCATACCGCCTATGGCGATGACATGTCAGCGGTAGTTGTGGATGACACCATCGCCTTTCTGGGCTGGCGGCGAAGGATGAGGCGGGTCCTATGACGAATCTTGCCCTCCGTCTCCAGGATGTGCCCGGCGTCGCCTCCGTGGTCGTGGACCTCGACGACACCGAAACCGAGGGGATCAACGTCCGGCTGGACCCCGGAGTCGATGAAGCCGCGGTGATGGGGCGAATTCGGGCGCTGCTGGTGGCGTACGGGGTTCGATCCGCAAACTCGCCTCGGCTGCGGGTTGGCCGGTCGGTGTTTTCCATGTCGTCGGACGATTTGGGCGTTGACGTTCGAATAACCCCAATCAAGGGCGGTGCCCGGGTTGAGGTGATTGGCAGGTTGGTGCGGTCGTTCCGAATTGTTCCCCCTAACCCGTCGGCAATCGCTCAGGGCGTGTCTGACGCCTGGTGTCAGGTCGTCGGCAAGATTCCGTTGGAGATTGTCAGGGTCAACCTCGGCGACGGGGGAGAGCTGAGCATCGTGGCGTCGAACGGGAGTACCGAGATTGTCGGGCGCGCCAATGTAAGCAGCGGTTGGGAAACCGCAATCGCACACGCGGTCGGGCAAGCTATCGGGTTGATAGGCAACGCCGACGGCCGGAGTGAATCGAGGCTGGCTTCAAGCAGTTGGTAACCTCGCTGTGAGGCGATAGGCAAACCAATGTCCAGGGTTCTTGTATTGAACGCAAGCTACGAACCACTGTCAGTGGTGGCTACGCGTCGTGCCGTGGTCCTGGTCCTGAACCAGAAGGCGACCGTGGTTGTGCCCCGTTCGGAGATCTGGAGCAGCGAGCATGAGATGCTGGAGGTGCCTTCAATCGTTCGTCTGAACCGTTTCGTCAAGGTCCCATACCGACGCGCCGCTCCGGTCACAAGACGAGCAGTGTTCGGTCGCGACGGTCATTCTTGCCAATACTGCGGAGCCGCCGCCGAATCGATCGATCATGTTCTACCGCGATCAAAGGGGGGGAACCACACCTGGGAGAACGTCGTGGCTTGCTGTCGCAGCTGCAACATTCGTAAGGGGGACCGTCTCCCCGGCGAGGCCGGCTTCAAACTTGCCAGGATTCCGGGTCCCCCCCGACGGTACGCCTGGATATATGCATCGACTGGCTATCAAGTCGATCCCGACTGGCGCCCGTACCTAGAAGTGGCCTGACCCGAATTACCAGTGGTCTGTAGCAGACGGGCCGCTAGCTGACATCTGCAGGTTCGTCGTCGGCTTCCGCATTGGCCATCTGCTCAAACGACAGATCAGGGATCTTTCTAGCTATGAACATCGCCCCGATGACAATGGCCGCGACCGCGACCAGTCCGATCCGGAGGGCCAAAAGCTGTCCGTTCTCGTAGGCATCGACGATTGCGTCGGCCTCATCGCCGTCGAGTGATGTTTCGGCTAAGCCCGCAGCAAGGTCATCGGAACTCGCGAAAGTTATCGAACCGTTTAGTTCGATCCCGATTTCCTGGCTGAGCTCGTCCGAGATCCGCGGATCCTCGGCTACCTCGTTGACGAATGCCGCTGCCAGGGCGCTGATGACTATGGCTCCGATCAGGGCCGTTCCCATGGCTGAGCCAAGCTGTTGGGCCGTGTATTGAAGGCCTCCCGCCTCGCTGCGATCCTTAGGTCCGACCGATGACTGGATCACGTTGCCCAGTTGCGAGGCCAACAGCCCCATCCCTACACCCAGCAACGCCATCGATGCGGCGAACCTGTATCCTTCGAGAACCGGCTCGATCGAGCCGAGCAACATCAGAACCGCAAGGAGGAGCACCCATAATGCAGCTCGGACGATCTGTCGTGGGGTCCAGTTCTCGCTCATTCGGGCACCGACGAAGGACATGATGAACATCGTCACGGATACCGGGAGCATTCGAATCCCGGTGTCGAGAGCATTCAGCCCCTGCACGATCTGCAGATAGAGGGGGATCGAGAAGAAGACTCCCATCAAGATCAGGTTTTGCGCAAGGAACATCTTTAAGCCTGCGTTCAACGGGCGGATATCCAATATGTCGGGTCTAAAGAGCGGGTCAAGCCCGAGCCGCACCCTCCGTTCCAACCAGCGCATGAACAGCCCAAGCACAACCAGGCCGGCTCCCACTACGAATGGCGCCAGCGACAGGCCGAAGGGAGTGATCGGGGAGTTCGTGTTGGTTATCCAGCCCCACTCGCTGGCCCGCAGAATCCCAAATACCAGGAGGCCGAGACCCAACGCCGATAGCGCGGAGCCAACCCAATCCACCTTCGGAACCGGCTTGGGACGGGGAACGTCCGTGATCAGTCGGACGAAGAGGACGATCAAAAGCGAGAGGATCACTTCACCCACGAAGACGTATCGCCAGGTGTAGTTGGTCGTTACCCAGCCGCCGAGAATAGGACCAACAGCAATACCGGCGCCGGCCACGCCTCCGATGATCCCATAGGCGATGGCCCGGTCGGTACCCTTGTAGCTCCCAGCGACCAAAGCGACCAGTGCCGGGAGGACCAGCGCTGCCCCGATTCCTTCGAGAATGGACCAGCCGAGCAACAATGCCCCTACGGTCTGGCTGACGGCAGTCAACGCCGACCCGGCCGCGTAGATCAGTAGACCGATCCAGAAAGCGCGTCTGCGTCCCCACCGGTCGCCCAACTTTCCGCCCGTGATCATCAGGGCGGCCATGGTCAGGGCGTAAAACGTGATGATCCCCTGGATGACGGTGACCGTTGTGTCGAAGTCCTCCACCAGCTGGCTGATCGAGACGTTCATCACGGCCTGATCCAGCACCATGAGGAATTGGGCCGCAGCCAGGACATACAGCGCGCGCCACTTCATTTGACAACCCTAACCAGCGAGATGGCGAGCGGTCGGTCGGACCAACACTGAGCGCGTACTGGGACCCGTCGGGCTTTTCGTTCGGCTTCAGGAGCCACGAATGGCGTCACAGACCTCAGGTAACCAAAAGGGGGCTAGGTGGGACAAAAGGTTGACATGTGGGGCAAAGTGGGTCATAGTGGCGCTCGCGACCAAGGATGGTCATCAATGCGGACGGACGGAGAAGATCAGAAGTGTTTCTTGGCGAGTACTTTCACAGTCTCGACGGCAAGGGGAGAGTGGTCATGCCTTCCGGTTTCCGTCGCCGTCTCGAGACAGGCTGTGTCGTTGCCAAGGGCCAGGACGGACAGCTCGTCATCTTCTCTGCAGACGACTTCGAGCAAAAGGCCACAGAGGTGATCGACGCGCCCCAGGACAAAGGCGGCCGGCGTTTCGCCAGAACCGTGTTCGGTGGAGCGGATCTTCAGACGCCAGACAAGTCGGGCCGGGTGCTCGTGAAGCCAGATCTCCGCGAATTCGCTCGTCTGGCGGCCTCCTCCGAGATTGCCGTGATTGGTGTCTTTGATCATGTGGAGCTGTGGAATCGGGATCGCTATGTCACTGATCGGATCGCCGGGGATGAAACCTATCTCGAGGAGGACGACTGATTCCATCGCAAATCTGACTGGCTGGCCCATCGCCAGCCCCCCGGAACCAATTGGAAGGCCCCTGACTCCGCCCGCTTCCTGATTGGTACCAGCGCCCGGGGGGCTGGCCATGAGCCAGGAACCCGCCAGTAGTGACCGTGGTTACCACCGGCCGGTCTTGGTTGATGAGGTGGTCGAACTGTTGACCCCGGTTATCCCGGGAGTGGTTGTAGATGCCACGTTCGGGGGCGGCGGTCACAGCCACCGGTTGCTGGATGAGTTCGGAGAAGATGTGACAGTGATAGCGGTCGATAGGGACCCTGATGCCCTCGGGAACGCCCGGGGCATGGGGCTTACCGTGGTCGAAGGGAACTTCGGCGAACTGGCCGAAGTTGTCGCGCCAATGACAGACAGCCCCATTTCCGCGGTCCTTTTCGACTTTGGTGTGTCCTCTCATCAGTTGGACGAGGCCGAGCGTGGGTTCTCATATCGCCGCGACGGGCCTCTCGATATGCGAATGGGGCCAGACGCCGCTCGCACAGCCGCCGACATAGTCAACGAATGGCCGGAGGCGGATCTGACCGGGATCATCCGTCGTTTCGGCGAGGAGCCTATGGCGTCGCGGATCGCTCGCGCCATCGTTGCCGGCCGTCCCCACGAGTCCACCCGCCAGGTCGCCGCTGTCATCGCAGAGGCACTTCCAGCGGCCCGTCGTCGGGCGGGACATCCCGCCCGACGCACTTTTCAGGCGATCCGAATTGCGGTCAACAGCGAGCTGGACGCAGTCGCTTCCGGTCTCGATCACGCCCTCGACATGATTCAGCCGATGGGTCGGGTGATCGCCATCTCGTATCACTCGCTAGAGGACAGGATCGTCAAGAGGCGGTTCGCTGAGGGCGCCAAGGGCTGTGTCTGTCCACCTGATCTTCCAGTCTGCGGGTGCGGCCGAGCGGCTGAGCTCAGGGTTCTGACTCGCAAGCCCATCCGGCCGACGGTCGATGAGATCACTTCAAACAACAGGGCCCGGTCCGCGATGCTCCGCGCAGTCGAGAAAGTGGCTTCATGACCGCCCGACCGTTCCAGCAGGGGGCCACCGAAGATCGGCTCAGGGTCCTAAAGGGCCGCTCCCGCAGCGGTGGCTTAGTTGCACCGTGGATGGTCGTTGTCTTGATCGCAGTCATTGGATTCTTGGGTCTGATTTTTGCGAGAACATCTCTGGATAACTCCGCTTTCGATCTGGCGGAGCTCGAGCGGTCGATTGCCGAACAATCTGCCTTGAACCAGCAACTCAGCCTTGACATCGCTCGGCTGGAGAACCCGGCGCGTGTTGCACCGCTCGCCGAGGAATTGGGAATGGTCGTCCCGATATCGACCAATCAGATTCTCGTTGATCTTTCGCCGAGCGGGCCGACGGTGGTGTCCGTCGAAGCACGCGAGGAAGCCCAATGACGACCCGACGGCGCGCTGGAGCCGGGCTCGTGGACGGGGCATCACGGCCCCAACCGCCGGAGTCGCGGCCCGAGAACTGACGCTGTGGCGACCAACAGGTCAGCCAAGCGTTTCGGTGCAGACCGGGTTCGCATTGCGATCATTGGACTGTTTCTCCTTTTCGCGTGGGCCGGAATGGCATACCGGCTGGTACAGGTCCAGGTGGTCCAAGCGGCCGACCTTGCCGACCAAGGGCTTTCCCAGCGACTTGTCGCGCGGGAACTCCCTCCGCAGCGTGGCAAGGTGTTCGACAGAAACGGTGAGATTCTCGCACTGACCGTTGAAGCTCAGAGCATGTACGCGGTGCCGGGGCAAGTCGATGAGCCGCTTTGGGTGGCGCAGCAGATTGGCGGGATGCTCGGCGTGGACTCCGACGTCCTGTATGAGCGGCTCACTTCCGATCGCGACTTCGTCTATCTAGATCGTCAGATCGACGCGGTTGCAGCAGAGGAGATCCTCGGCCTGGAGATCAAGGGCATCTACGCGCATCCCGAAGCAACCCGGATCTACCCGGCAGGCCAGGTGGCGAGTCACGTCACCGGCTTCGTCGACATCGACGGCAATGGCCAGGAGGGTCTCGAGTACGTCTATGACGAGCAGCTTCGCGGCACACCCGGCCACGCCCTCTTCGAGCGCGATTTGGGTGGTCGTCCGATACCCCAGGGCATCAGTGACATCGTTCCGGCCGTGCCCGGCGCCGACCTCAACACCACGATCGACTTGCCCCTTCAGTATCAGGCCCAGCAGGCATGCTTGGATGCGATTGAGAAGACGGACGCCGAGTCGTGCTGGGTGGTCGTGCTCGAGGTGGAGACCGGGGGAGTTCTTGCCATGACAGGAGCTCCGGTCTTCGACCCGGAGGCGCGCCAGACGCTCAACCCGACCTGTGACGGCTCCGATGATCCGGATGGCTGCCGCGCATTCTCCAACTTCGCTGTGAGAGGCATGTATGAGCCGGGTTCGACTCAGAAGCTCATCACATTTGCTGCCGCGATCGAGGAGGGCGAGGTTGGCGTCGGCACCGTCGTTCCTGATGTCGCAGATGTTCTGGAGGTGCTGGACGGTGCATGTGATTCAGGGGACTCCGACGTATACGGGTGCTATCACGACTTCAAAGAGCACGCGACCGCTGACATGACTGTCGCCGAGATCTTCATTCGCTCATCCAACGTCGGATCCATAATGATTGCCGAGAGACTGGGCCAAGAACGCCTGGTCAGCTATATCGAGGCCTTCGGCCTCGGTTCGAAGACCGGCATCGACTACTCGGTGGAGGCTCCGGGCATCCTCAACTTCGCGGCCGGGTGTCAGACATGCTGGGCGTCCGCTGCCATCGGTTACTCGGTGGCCGCAACTCCGCTCCAGATGGCGGCGGCGTACGCGGCCATTGGCAACGATGGCATGTGGACCCAGCCGCACATCGTTTCGTCAACAGTCGATGTTGACGGAGAGACCGAAGTCGCCGGGACCGAGACTCGGAGCGTCGTATCTCCAGGAACAGCGCTTCTGATGCGAGAATTGCTGGCCTCGGTGGTCGAGGAGGGCACCGGCCGGGCGGCCCAGGTCGACGGCTACCGAGTCGGGGGCAAGACCGGCACTGCAAACAAGCTTGGTGACGATGACCGTTACACCGAGCAGACCCGAGCGTCATTCGTGGGTCTGGCTCCCATCAACGATCCCAAGGTCGTCGTGGCCGTTCTCATCGACTCGCCGTCCCGGGAGTTCCGTACCGGCGGAGCGTCCGCTGCTCCCGTCTTCGCTGCGGTCATGGAGCAGGCCCTCCACCGCCTCGGAGTGAGCCCGGATGTCGGGTAAGACTGCGGCCGAGCTCGGTCGGCTTGTTTCTGGCTCCGTTGTGGGAGATGCGACCGCAGCGGTTCGCGACGTAACTCATGACTCCAGACACGCAGGGACCGGAATTCTGTTTACGGCTGTCGAAGGGGCATCGCATGACGGCCATGAATACGTGCCGGACGCCGTTGCTGCGGGATCAACGGTGGTGTGTGTCAACCGTCGCCTTGATGTCCCGGTGACACAGATCGTTGTTGAAGACACCCGCGCAGTCATGGGAAGGCTCGCAGCAAGGGTTCATGACGATCCATCCGTCGAAGTACCGGTCGTCGGCGTGACCGGAACGAACGGAAAGACGACCGTCACCCACTACATCGAGTCGATCACGGCAACCAATGGCTGGAAGCCCGGCCTCATAGGCACCATCCGCACCAGGGTTGGCGGCATCAGGTACCAATCGACCCGTACCACGCCTGAGGCGACCGATTTCCAACGTCTGCTGGCCCGGATGAGAGACGAAGGCGCAGATGTGATCGCAACTGAGGTCTCCTCCCATGCGTTGGACCTCGAGCGCGTTGCCGGGACGAGATTTGCTGTGGCAGCCTTTACCAACTTCTCCCGGGACCATCTCGACTTTCACCATGACATGGCGTCCTACCGACTGGCCAAAGAACGATTGTTCCGGGAGTACGACGTCGAGTCGGCGGTGGTGGACGTCGACGACCCGGTGGGCAAGGACATAGCGTCCTGGGCGCCGATGTCGGTGACCACAGTGGGTGCCGGCGGCGATGTTCGTGCAATCAATCTCGTGGGCACCGACCTCGGCACCAGCTTCGACCTAATGGTCAGAGGTGAAACTGTCGAGGTCAAGACTCCCTTGATCGGCTCCTTCAACGTGCGGAATGCATTGGTCGCGTCGGCATGCGGGCTCGTACTTGGTCTGACTCTCGACCAGGTAAGGGAAGGGCTCGCCTCGCTGGCGGGAGTCCCCGGGAGGTTCGAGCTGGTTTCCGGCGCCTCTGCCATCCGTGTGATCGTTGACTATGCACATACACCCGACAGTGTTAGCGCAGCCGTCGGGGCCGCCCGCGAGGTCAACAGAGCCAGGGTGATCGCGGTCGTTGGCGCTGGAGGCGACCGTGACGTCGACAAGAGGCCGCTGATGGGGGCCTCGGCCGCCCTTGCGGACCTCGTAGTCGTGACCAATGACAACACTCGGTCAGAGGACCCTGCCTCGATTGCCGAGGCGGTATTCGCCGGAATTCCCGAGACGACTCCGGCGCAAGTCGTGCTCGACCGAAGAGCAGCCATTGAGTCGGCACTCAATCGAGCCGAACCTGGTGACCTCATTCTCGTACTCGGCAAAGGTCACGAAAACACCCAGGAGATCGGGATTGAGGTCCACCCTTTTAACGACCGAACCGTCGTCCGCGAGTTGCTTGGACTGACTCCGGAATCCGCGAGTTCGGGGTTGACTTCGGGGAGCATGTCGCTGTGATCTCCCTTCTCATCGCGGCGACCGTCGGTCTCCTGCTTGCCATCTTTGGGACGCCCTACGCAATCCGTTTCTTTCGCAGCCGCGAAATCGGCCAGTTCATACAGGAGGACATCAAGGGCCACGCCCATAAGCAGGGCACACCGACTATGGGTGGCCTGGTCTTCGTGGTTGCCGCCATCGTCGGATACCTGCTGGCGCACGTAAGATTCTGGAGTCCATCTTCCGGGCTGGGGGTCGAGTTTCAACCGCTCCAGGCGGGCGGACTACTTGCAGTGCTCGCACTCGGGGGTATGGCCGCGGTCGGCTTCCTCGATGACTGGGTCAAGTTCTCCAACCAGAGAAGTCTCGGTCTCTCCAAGCTGGTCAAGTTCGGAGGTCAAATCGCAATTGCCGCGATCTTCGCGTGGGGAGCCACCGAGGCGGGCGTTGTCACCGAGATCTCCTTTGTTCGTCCCCTTGGAATCGATCTCGGCGCTTTCTTCGTGGTCTGGGTGCTGATCATGCTCGCCGGCGCCGCCAATGGAGTGAACCTCTCCGATGGCATGGACGGATTGGCCGGTGGCTCGGCGGTCCTGGTGGTCGCTTCGTACACAGTGATTGCCTTCTGGCAATTCAGGAACCCCGCCGTATATCAGGGAGTTGACCCGCTCGATCTGGCGATCATCTCATCGGCGATGTTCGGCGCCATCCTCGGCTTTCTCTGGTGGAACGCGCCCCCGGCGAAGATTTTCATGGGGGACGTTGGCTCTCAGGCAATCGGCGGTCTTCTCGCCGCCCTGGCCCTGTTGACCAACACCCAGCTGCTTCTGGTGATCCTCGGCGCGATCTATGTGGCCGAGACCCTTTCGGTGATTATCCAGGTCGCGAGTTTCAAGATGTTCGGCCGGCGGGTGTTCCGAATGTCACCTCTGCATTTTCACTTCGATCTCGGAGGCTGGCCGGAGACGACCGTAGTGATCAGGTTCTGGATTCTCACTGGCATCGGAGTGGCGCTTGGTTTGGGCTTCTTCTATGGGGACTTCCTTCGTCTGGAGGGAATCTTGTGAACCGGATACTGGTGCTCGGTGCCGGGGTTTCCGGGCTGGCTGCCGCCCGTCTCGCTCGCTCCCAGACCAAATCGGTCACTCTGTTCTCTGAAGACCCCGCACCCGCTGTCCACGAAGAGGGGTTTGCCCTGGCCAGCGGCGGATGGGATCCCGTTCTTCTCAATGGGATCGATCTGGTTGTGACCAGTCCGGGTTTCTCAGAGCGCTCCTTGCCTATTGTCGAGGCGCTGGAATGGGGGATACCGGTGTGGAGCGAAATCGAGTTCGCTTCGACGTTTCTCGACAGCCCCCTGATTGCCATCACCGGGACCAACGGCAAGACCACGGTGACCGAGGCGACGTCGGCGATGCTGGAATCGTCAGGCCTCAGCGCTCCTGCGACCGGAAACATAGGATCGGCTCTGTCCGATCAGGTCAACGTCGAGAACGATGTTCTTGTCGTCGAGGTCTCCAGTTTTCAGCTTCGCTTCTCCAAGACTTTTCATCCTCTGGCCGCGGCGATCACCAACGTCGCGGTCGATCATCTCGATTGGCATGGCTCTGAGATGGCATATCGGGATGCGAAGGCGCGTATCTTCGCCAACCAGACTTCAACTGATTGGCTGGTCTACGACGCCGATGACCCTGGAGCGTCCTCTCTTGTGGCGGATGCTCCGAGCCGGCGATACCCGGTGTCGGCAAATCGAGTCCCGGAGGGTGGAGGCGGTGTCGTTGGAGGTGTCCTTTCGGTGGAGGATGTCGTTCTTCATATCGATGAGCTGGCCTCTCCGGATCCGATTCACCTGACCAATCTGTCCATGGCCGCAGCCCTGGCGTCTCGAGTTGGGGGCACAGTGCAAGGCATCACAGATGCAGCCCAGCGTTTTCGCCCAGGCGCCCACCGAAGAGAGGTGGTCGCAATGCATCAGGGCATCACTTGGGTGGACGACAGCAAGGCGACCAATGTCCACGCCGCTCTTGCCTCGATTCGCGCCGAGAAGTCCGTTGTGTTGATCGCGGGCGGGCTCGCCAAGGGGCTTGATGTCACTGACCTCGCCCGGGAGCCGAACCTCCGCCATCTCATTGGGATCGGAACCGCCGGGCCCGACCTCGTGGCCGTCGCGGGAGAGCGGGGCCATCTCGCTGGGTCGATGGAGGATGCGGTCGGCCTCGCCTCGTCACTTGCCTTTGAGGGCGACACCGTCCTTCTCGCACCGGGCTGTGCCAGTTTCGACCAGTTCGAGTCCTACTCGGAAAGAGGGGACCGTTTCTCCGAGCTAGCGAGGGAACGAACAGGAGCGCCAGCCGGATGACTGCCGCCAACGTGACATCCATTGCCGGGCTCAGAGCCGCTGCCCGAAACAGGGCGGAACGGCTCCAGGTCAACAGTCGGATTGCGACGACACTCCTGGTGGTCGTCGTGGTGCTGATCGTGATCGGCCTCGGTGCCACCCAATCCGCCTCGTCGGCTGTCGGCATCGACCAGGCACAAGACCGTTTCTACTTCTTCAAGCGCCAGTTGGTCGGGGTTGGGATCGGCACGGTTGCACTTCTGGTGGCCAGCAGGGTGCCATACCGGTTCTATCGGAAGGTCGCTCTCCCGATGTTCGTGGCCACACTGGGGCTTCTAGTTGCGGTCCTTGCTGTCGGCCCTGTCATCGGTGGAGCGCGACGCTGGCTCCCAGTTGCCGGATTCACATTTCAACCGTCGGAGATCGCCAAGATCTCGATTGTCTTCACCCTCGCTTTTCTTCTGGAGCGCAAACACAAACTGCTATCCAGCTTCGGGCATTTTCTCGCCCCGATCGCATTTGTGGTCGGGACAATCGCCATCCTTGTCGTCAAACAGCCCGATCTCGGCACCACAATCATCATCGGGGCCGCGGCGCTGGCAGTCGTCCTCGCCAGTGACGCACCGCTGAAGTACGTTGCGTTGCTGACAATGGGGGCTATCGCCGCCGTCGCCTTTCTGGCGTTGTCCGATCAATACCGGGCCGACCGAATAGTCGGGTTCCTCGATCCCTGGGGCAACTCGAGCGGCGAGGGCTATCAGCTGATCCAGGGTTACTACGCGCTTTCGAACGGCGGAATCTTTGGTGTCGGTCTAGGGGCGAGTAGGGCCCGCTGGTTTTATCTTCCCAACGCGCACACCGATTTCATTTTCGCCATCATCGGTGAAGAGACCGGTCTTGTCGGAGCCTTGACCGTGATCGGCCTGTTCGTGGTGCTCGCCGTTACAGGTTGGCTAGTTGCCGTTCGTGCGCCGGATCGGTTTGGTCGGATGGTCGCGGCGGGAATCACCATGTGGCTTTCCTTTCAAGCGCTGGTCAATGTCGGAGGCGTTCTCGGTGTCATCCCGATAACCGGTATTGCCCTGCCCTTCGTATCCTTCGGGAGCACCGCTCTGATCATGTCCATGGCGGCGCTGGGCGTCCTGGTCAACATCGCACAGAGCGGAGTCCAGGGGAAGACGTGACGTTCCTGATCGCAGCGGCCGGCACCGGTGGCCATGTATTTCCGGGGCTTGCCGTTGGCGAGGCCCTAGTCGGCGCCGGAATATCCAAAGATGACGTGCTCTTTGTCGGCGGAAGTCGTCTCGAGGCGTCCGTATACCCCGCTCACGGTTTTCCTTTTCTCGAGGTCGAGTTGAGGGGCCTACAGCGGTCGTTCACCCTAAAGAACCTGGCCCTGCCGCGAATGGTCATGAAGGCGAGGGACGCCATCGCAGATGCGATTGGGCGACATGACAGCAAGGTCGCGCTGGGGATGGGCGGCTACGTGACAGTTCCAGCTGCCATGGCGGCAAGACGTGAGAGGGTCGCTTTGATGATCTCTGAGCAGAACGCCGGTGCCGGCCTAGCTAATCGAGTCGTCCAACGATGGGCCACGAGACGGTTCACCTCGTTTCCGGACACGCACGGCCTGCCCGGCGGTGAATGGGTCGGGAATCCGATTCGCGCCGGTTTCGGTAGATTCGACCGAGCCGACCTTCGACCCGAAGCGTTGAGGAGATACTCCATTTCAGATGCGATTCCGGTGCTTGGGGTCTTTGGCGGATCCCTGGGTGCGGCCGCGATCAATACTGCAGTCGCAGAGCTGGTACGACGATGGCGCGGGAGGCCGGTCCAAGTCCTTCACCTCACCGGCGAGCGGAATCTCGAGGAAATGAAGGGGCTCCCGGATGGCGACGTTGCGAGGTGGAATCGGCTCCCTTTCGAGGACGAGATGGAGTTTTTCTATGCGGCCTGTGACCTCGTGGTTGCCCGTGCCGGCGGCGCTGTGGCCGAGCTCACCGCCACCGCAACTCCTTCGATACTGGTTCCAGGAGGTTTCGGCTCGTCGGGTCACCAGGCTGCAAACGCAGCCTTCCTGGAGAAGGCTGGTGCATCCGTAGTAGTGCCAGAAGACGAGCTTGACTCGATTGACGGCCTGGTCGCCGAGCTGATCCACGATGCCGACCGACTGGCCGACATGACGTCTGCCGCTCACGGAATCGCCCGTCCTGAAGCTGGCAGAGTTATTGCCAAGGCCATGATGGATGAGGCCCGATGAGCACAGATTTCCTTCGCATCCATATCGTCGGCGCCGGTGGGGCGGGTATGAGCGCCATCGCCAAGGTGCTGGTCGGCATAGGTCACACTGTTTCGGGCTCCGACCTGCGAGGAGGAGCAACCCTCGACCGCCTCGCCGACTTTGGCGTCGCCACCCATACGGGGCACCGACCCGAAGTTGCCGCCGCCGCAGATCTCGTAGTCGCTTCGTCGGCAGTCCCCGATCATGACCCTGAAGTGCTTGCGGCCCGCGAGGCCGGCAAGCAGGTGTGGGGTAGACCGCAACTTCTGGAGGCCATCACCAATCGGATTCCATCCATCGGAGCGACCGGGACCCACGGCAAGACGACAACCACGGCCTTGCTGATCGCCGCTCTTAGGGCCACCGGAGCGGAACCGTCGTTCATAGTTGGTGGCGATATCGCCGAGCTCAACACCAATGGCCACTTCGGTAGTGAAGAGCTTCTTGTAATCGAGGCCGACGAGGCATTCCGCACTTTCGAGCATCTCAGGCTGGAAGGTTTGGTTGTGACCAATGTCGAGCCAGAGCATCTCGAGCACTTCGGCACAGAGCAGGACTTGCTCGACAGTTTCGTCTCGGTTGCTTCTTCCGTCGAGGGCCCTGTTGTGGCATGCGCCGATGATTCCGGGTCAATGGAGGTGGCCCGTCAAACGGGTGCGCTCAGCTACGGGCTCTCCCCCGAAGCGCGGTATCGCATAGATGATCTAGAGCCTTTTGAGGGCGGGAGCCGCTTCGTCCTCCATGGGCCGAACGTGACTCAGCCTGTAGTGGTGGCGATGCCTGGAACCCACGTCGCGCAGAACGCGGCCGGTGCCCTCGCCTTGATTGCCGAGCTCGGTTTTGATGTCTCGGCCGCTAGTGAGGGCATCGCTTCGTTCAAAGGGGTAGGTCGTCGCTGGGACCATCGAGGCACGGTGGCCGGGGTGATGCTCGTAGATGACTATGCACACCACCCGACGGAAGTGGCGGCAACACTCCAAGCTGCACGCGGTGTCGTCCCCGGCCGGGTATGGGCGGTGTTTCAACCCCATCTCTATAGCCGGACAGAGCGTTTTCAGGACGAGTTCGGTCGGGCCCTCTCAAACGCCGACGTCGCGGTCGTGACCGATATCTACGGATCCAGAGAGGTGCCGGTGCCGGGCGTGACTGGCGCTCTGGTGGCCGACTCGGTTCGTGAGCACGGAGGCACCGTTCACTACGTGGCGCATAAGGCCGAGCTGGCAGAATTCCTGGCGGACCGCGTGGGGCATGGCGACATGGTCCTGACTATGGGCGCCGGAGACATAACTCTCCTCCCTCGGGAGCTGGCTGCAAGATTGGCGCAGCGGGTATGAGCCCTGTTCATCGGATGATGCAACACGGCCTGATAAACGAGAACGTTCCCCTGGGCCCACTGACAACATACAAATCCGGGGGACCGGCCCGCTATTTGATCCATGTCCCCGACTCAGCGGCTCTCGTAGAACTGGCTGAATCAGGCGATATTGGGGATGTTCCCGTCCTTGTTCTCGGAAGAGGGTCGAATCTCGTGGTCTCCGACAGGGGTTTTCCCGGTCTGGTGATCCGTCTGGGGGAGGGCTTCGCCCGTCTCGGGTTCGACGGCGATCAGGCCGTTGTCGGAGCTGCCATGGCACTCCCTCGCGTGGCGCGAGCCGCTGTGGATCAACCGCTGGCCGGGCTCGAGTTCTTTGTTGGCATTCCGGGCTCGGTTGGCGGTGCAGTGCGGCAGAACGCTGGATGCTTCGGCTACGAAACGAAGGACCGGTTGGTTCAAGCGACGGTAGTGGAGCTGTCAACCGGAGCCATCTCCGTCAGGACTCCTGAGGATCTCGACCTCTCGTATCGTCATTCCAACATCGGATCGACCGAAGTTGTCGTCGAGGCCGTGTTCAAGGGCGTGCCAGGGAATGCCGAAGCCTCAAAGTCTGAACTACGCCGAATAACCAGATGGCGCCGCGACAATCAGCCAGGTGGGACATTCAACGCGGGGAGCGTTTTCAAGAACCCGCCGCATGTCGCAGCAGGCGCCCTGATCGACTCACTGGGTCTCAAGGGCATGAGCATTGGCGATGTGTCGGTCTCGGAAAAGCATGCCAACTTCTTTGTCGCGGGCGCCGGTGCCACATCTGCGGACATCCTGGAACTGGTGATGGCGGTCAAAACCCGCGTGTTCGAGGAATCGGGGACCATCCTTGAGCCTGAGATCCAGTTTGTGGGGTTTGAAACTTGACTATCGATCCAAGGCTGATGGAGCGAAGACAGGAGGTCGCTGAGGACAATGCGCGCCGCAATGTCAGCCGTCTTCTCAAATTCCTGGTTGCTCTTTCCCTCGTTGGAGCTCTCGCATGGCTCTTCCTCTCACCGTTTCTGAGCATTTCCGAGGTGCGCACTGCCGGGATCTCGGTCAGCTCGGCCCATATGACGCTTGCCGAGTTCGGAGTGCTGGCTGGAAATCCCATGGTGATGGTGCGAAGCGGATTGGTAGAGGCGACGCTGGAGCAGGATCCGTGGGTAGCGGAGGCCAGAGTCCACCTCAATTGGCCCGATACCGTGATTGTCAGGGTTGTGGAGAGGGTCCCGGTGGCCTGGGTTGAGACTGGCGGCGGGTGGGTTCGCCGGGCGGCCGACGGTGTCGCCGTGCCGTCCCCCGAGAAACCAGACTCGTCACTTGCCTGGGTACAGCTCACAGCAGTTGCGGAGGCCGGGTCGGAGAGCGCTCCCCTCGTCTTGGGCGCAGTCGAGTTCGTCGCCGCCCTGCCCTCACAGCTCCGTGCGGAGAGTTTGGTACGCCTCGAGTCGGATGATGAGTTGTGGGCCCAGGTCGATGGCTACCGAGTCCGGTTGGGGAGACCGATCGAGATGACCGCCAAGGCTCTGAGCTTGGTTGCGCTGCTCGAGCAACGACCCGACCCAAATTCGGTCCTGACCCTGATAGCTCCCAGTCACCCAGCCGTGTCTCCTGCCGAGCGGTCGGCTCAGACGGTGGAAAACCCTGACGCGGAGGTTGATGGAGAGGCAGAGTCGAGTTCCACCGAGCAACCCTGAACGTCTAGTAAAAGCTTAGACATTGGGGGTTTACATAGCTCTGGGATAACGGTAAACCTCTACTTTAGCCTTGGATTTCTAGTGGAGGTATATCTGTGAGTTCCTCAAGTGGCGGGTATTTGGCGGTGATAAAGGTTGTCGGCATCGGCGGTGGTGGCGTCAACGCGGTCAACCGCATGGTGGAGGCCGGGGTGCGGGGTGTTGAGTTCATTGCGCTCAACACCGACGCTCAAGCGCTTCTCATGAGCGACGCCGACGTCAAGCTCGACATCGGGCGGGAAGTGACCCGTGGCCTCGGGGCAGGCGCCAACCCCGAGATCGGACGCGCCGCGGCCGAGGAGCACAAGGCCGAGCTCGAGGACGTGCTCAAAGGATCGGACATGGTGTTTATCACCGCCGGCGAGGGTGGCGGCACCGGGACCGGAGGCGCACCGATCGTGGCCGAGGTTTCCAGATCGGTGGGTGCGCTCACCGTCGGCGTCGTAACTCGTCCATTCGGATTTGAGGGTCGGCGCCGGGCCGTGCACGCCGAGCAGGGGATCGACTCGCTGAAGGAGTCGGTGGACACACTCATCGTGATTCCTAATGACCGTCTTCTCGACGTTGGTGACCCGACGGCGCCGATAACGGAGACCTTCCGTCTTGCCGATGAGGTGCTGATGAGCGGCGTCACGGGCATCACGGATCTCATCACGACGCCGGGATTGATCAACGTGGACTTTGCCGACGTAAGGACGATCATGTCCGACGCCGGGTCGGCGGTCATGGGGATCGGCCATGCCACCGGTGAGAACCGAGCGCCTCAAGCCGCCGAGCGGGCGATTTCCTCGCCGATGCTGGAAAGTTCCATGGAAGGTGCCAAAGGTGTTCTACTCTCGGTGGCCGGGCCGTCGTCGATGACCCTTCACGAGGCAACCGAAGCAGCCCAAGTCGTTTCCGACCACGCCGACGCCGAAGCTGACATCATTTTCGGCGCGATCGTCGACGATGATCTGGGCGAGGAGATGAAGATCACGGTGATCGCTGCTGGATTCGATCGGCGGCGCCCAAATCGTTCCGCCGCCGCCTCTCGGAAGACGACAGACTCTTCCGTTCTGTCCGACGACACGCTCGATATTCCGACCTTCGTACAGGGATGATTCGACCCCCCGGTCATGACGGGGTGGTGTTCACAGAAGCCAGCGATGGAGATCAGCGCTCCAGCGACCTGGCGAGAGAGAGAGTGTGCGAGGTCATCGATGTCTCGAGTAGCTGGGCGACGGTTCGGCAGGCACACGGCAACCGCGTGATCCAGGTCGCGGGTCCAGGTGTGGCGGGCGAAGCGGACGCGATGTGGACGGTTGAACCGGGCTTGCCGCTTGCGGTTTACACGGCCGACTGCTTCGGAGTCGCCCTCGTGGCTGATGGAGCCGTGGGGGTGGCCCACGCCGGGTGGCGGGGTGTCGACTCGGCTGTTGTGGCTGCCTTGTTCGGTGAGCTGGAACGCTCCGGCCATCGGCCTCATCGCGCAGCGGTGGGCCCAGGTATCGGGCCCTGTTGCTTCGAGGTAGGCCAGGATGTCGCCTCTCGATTTGAGGCCTTCACGGACGCAACTACGTGGGGTACCGCCTCCGTGGACCTTGTCGCCGCCTTGAGCGAGCAGGTCGCAGGACTGGAGGTGTGGTCGGCAGATGGGTGCACCAGGCACGAACCCAACTTGTTCTCTCATCGGCGCAACGCGACACCTCAGAGGCTTGCCACGATCGCTTGGCTGCCATGAGCTATCGGGACGTGGTCGACCGGATCAGCACTGCCGCGAGTCAGTCGGGACGCTCCGAGAGTGAGATAACCCTGATCGCCGTCTCGAAGTTGAAGACCGTTGTGGAGATCCTCGAGGTATATGAGAAGGGTCACAGGGACTTCGGCGAGAACCGCGCCAACGAGATGGCCGGGAAAGCGCCCGAGCTTCCCGACGACATTCGTTGGCACTTCGTCGGCTCACTCCAATCCAACAAGGCGCGTCTGGTTCGGCCAATCACACATCTGTTGCAGTCGATGGATCGTGATTCCCTGGCGTCGGCCTGGACCAAGGGTCCGGGTCTTCCGCCGCCGGTGCTGGTACAGGTCAACGTCGGTTCGGAACCTCAGAAATCGGGAGTCGAGCCCGAGGACGTCGCGGGTTTCGTAGATCAGCTGGTGACCCGGGGGATGAATGTGGCGGGCCTCATGGCGATTCCTCCTGTGCGGGAGCTCAGCGAACAGTCTCGGGGGTACTTTCGGACCCTACGTCAACTGCGGGATCAGGTGCGTCGACAACATCCCGACGTGATCGAGTTGTCGATGGGCATGACTGACGACTTCGAGGTGGCAATTGCCGAGGGTGCTTCGATGATACGTGTAGGACGGGCTATCTTTGGGGCCCGCTCTTGACCGGAGTTGATTGATGCCTTCGCTTTTCTCAAAGACTCTCGTTTACCTGGGACTCGTCGATGAGGACCAAACCGAAGGAGGGTCTGCCGATAGACCCCAGGCTCTCCCAGCCGATGATCCCCAGCGGCAGATGACCGTCGATCCGATCCAACAGGGACGTCGCGTGGAGCCACCGCCGACATCGAGAGCGGCAACCCGACCTGCCTCGCGCAGTGAAGGTCCGGAGGGCGTCGGCGTCATCCGCCCGGTCGAGGCCGAGTCGGACATTCTCCTCATCGAGGAGTTTGGCGATGCCCGGATTCTCGCCGACCGGGTTCGCGACCGGACACCAGTGGTGCTCGACATGCGTCAGGCTGACGCCGAGTTGATGCGGCGGGTGGTCGACTTTTCCTCTGGTCTGATCTACGCCCTGGACGGGTCCATGAGGAAGGTGGGTGAGGGCCTCGTCCTCGTTCTGCCGCCAAGGGTTGGGCTCAGCAGGGACGAAAAGCGTCGCCTGGCGTCTCTGGGTGCGTACGAACTGGATGACATCGACGACTGATTTGTGGTGATCGATCTCCTCGTCGCGGTTCTTCAGATCTACTTTTATGCGGTTTTCATATGGGTGATTCTGTCGTGGATCCCGACCTCATCCGACCATGCACTGGGCCGTGTTTCGCATTTTCTCGACCGGATCATCCTTCCGGTGATAACACCCCTGCGGCGGCTGATACCACCTCTCCGATTTGGTCGTGGGATGCTTGATCTCTCTCCGATAATCCTCCTGATCGGGGTCAGGGTCTTGATCGGAGTGATAGGCCGCCTCGGCTGATACTTGGAAGCAGCCTCCCGCGTTCGTACCCTGGCGCCCGAACAAGGGAGCTAACTAGTGCCACTCACACCCTCAGACGTCGAGAAGACGACCTTCTCGACCGCCCTGCGAGGCTATGACCTCAACGAGGTCGACGATTTCTTGGATCAGGTTGTTGTCGCGATCAGAGACCTCGAGGATGAGCTTTCCGAGGCCAAAAACGGCCTCGCGGGCTCCGAGAGCGGCGGAACTCCCGCGTCAAACGCCGATGAGGCAACCTTGGGTCGAGCCCTTCTTGCCGCCCAAGAAGCGGCCGACAAACTCATCGAAGACGCCAGAGTCGAATCCGACCAGTTGCGCGAAACCGCCAAGATCGAATCGGCCGAGTTGCTCGAGAACGCCCACAACGAAGCCGAATCCTTTGAGACCCGGCGAGCTGAGCGGCAGGCATCGGCGGAAGCCGAGATGGCCGAGTTGACCACTCGGGTTGGCGGGGTCAGAACCCAACTGGCAGTGCTGGCGACGGCGGTAGCCGACAAGTTGGATGAGATGGATTCAGCGGTTTCTAGCGTGGTAGAAGCTGACGTATTCGGGGATGTCGAGGATACGACGGACGAGGTGGAAGATTTGGTCGAGGATTCCACCGACTCCGACACAGAGACGTTCTTGCCCGACTCGTCTGCCGATGAGTTCTCCGACGACGACGATGACGGCGACGTTGAGGAAGATGCCGACGATGATGGCGAAGAGGCGGTACCGGCGCCTGAGAGTCAAGATGCCTCCGCCGATTCGGAGTCAGAGGAAGACGACAACAAGCCCGACTGAGTCGTCGGGAAAGGCTGACTTCAGAGGGTGGCGGGTGTCACTTCGAGCCAAACTGGCCTGCCGTCGATGATCGATTCGATTCCAACCGGCTGAGATATCTTCTCGACCGCGGACGCAAGGACCTCTGATGCGATTTGCCGATCGTGCTCATCAAAGGCGGCGAGCATCTCGGGGTCCTCGGAATGCCACTTCAAGATGATCCGATCGGTGACCGCAAGTCCCAGTTCTCGCCTGTTTCGCTGAACCCGACTGATGATCTCGCGCGCGAAGCCTTCCCTGAGGAGTGCGTCATCGACTGTCGTATCAAGAGCACAGGCAAAATCGACGCCGGTTTCGACAACAGTCCCAACGCGTGGGGTGCGCTCGATGTCGACGTCGCCGAGACCGATATCGACTCCCAACACGTTGACTGTTCCCCCATCGAGGACGGTTTGGAGGTCAACAGGTCCGAGGGACCGAATGGCCCCCGCCATCTCCGGCATCTTCTCTCCGAGAAGCGGGCCGAGTTTGCGGAAGTTGGCCTTGGCCGAAAGCTCGACAAGAGATGCCTCGTCTCTAGTGGCTCGAACCGACTTCACATTCAGCTCGTCGGCGATGACTTCCGAATGGCTCCCCACAGCGGCTAGAACCGAAGCCTCGTGACTCAGAACTGTCAGGGATCTCAGCGGTTGACGCACCCTATAGCCCTCCCGTTTGCGGAGGACTCGGCCCAGTCTCACCACTTCGCGGACTGCCGCCATGGCCTGTTCGAGATCGGCGTCGATCAACGAGGTGTCAGCGTCGGGGTAATCACGGTGATGGACGCTGCGCTCGGCGTCCTCGCCATGTCTGGCGACCAGATCCTGATAGATGTGCTCCGTGATGAACGGGAGAACCGGGGCAAGAACCTCGATGAAGGTGGTGAGAACCTCGTAGAGAGTGGCAAAAGCGGCAAGCTTGTCGGTGTCGGATTCTGACGACTCTCCTCGGGCGCTCCAGAAACGACGGCGTGACCTTCGGATGTACCAATTGGTCAAGTGCTCAATGAAGCCAAGAGTCGCGGGCACCACCTTGTAGAGGTAGTAGCCCTCCATCTGAGTGTTGACCTCGGCAATCA
>CAXMPS010000460.1:0-1207 GCA_964194995.1 uncultured Gammaproteobacteria bacterium
GAGTCCAGCACCTGGTGCCGGCTCTGGTCCGATAGATAGCCGAGCCCGTTGCACTGCAGGGCGTCCGCTGAGCCCTCGAACTGGAACGGCCCTCCGCCGCCTTGGCCGGCGAGGGATCCGCGGCTTCCAAGCGAGTCAGCCTCGTCGAAGAACACGATGACTCCGCCGTGCTGGAGCGACAACTTGCGGAGTTTCCGAAACAGGCGCTTCACCTTGAGAATGCCAACCCCCATAAACATCACGATGAAGGCGCCGGGATCGACGAAGACGAAGGGCGAACCGATTTCGCCGGCAATGGCCTCCGCTATGAGGGTCTTTCCGGTCCCGGGAGGGCCCCAGAGCAGGATGCCGCCCGGTATGTACCCGCCCTTCGCTTCGATCTCGTCTGGCTTTTCCAGGAAGGCGACGTTCTCTTTTACCAACTCGAGGACATGATCCTGGCCCCACACCGAGTCGAATCGGGTCTCGATGTCCTCGGGGAACACCACGTCGATGCCGCCGCGGCTGAGGACCCAGAAGATGGCTCCAAACTGGAGGATCATGATTCCAACGATGAAGATGCCGTAGGCGAGGAAGAAGGCGTACTGGCCGATGAGGCCGGGGATGGCGAGCAAGCCGTCGATCGGGTTGTTGACGCCATCGACGATGACCATCACGCCGAATCCGATTGCCATCAAGAAGATGAAGACCTTGAAGAATCTGGCGATGCGGTATCGCGTCCAGTCGTTCATCCACTTCCGGCTGACCCGATCGCTGCCGCCAAAGACCCTCTGTTTCCAGAAGGTGTTGTAGGCGGCCCACTTCTCGGACACGTAGTAGTGAATCTGGCGAAGGACCTCGAAAGCCATGATCCCAACAAAGACGACACCGATCCCGGTGCTGAGCGCAATGTCAAGTGCTTCGCTCCAGCCGATGAACGGCGGCGAGAGCTGGTAGGACACCAGGATGAATAAGAACAGCCCAATGATGAGCAGAACCCTGAGGCGGTCGAACATCGCCGCCTTTTTACGCGTTTCGACCTTGACGCCTTCGTAGACAGTTGATTTAGCCACGGGTATTCACCAGCCATGAATCGACGACAGCAGTTATTTCTGGGGCGTAGGTCTCGAAGCACTCCAGGGAGCAGCCGATTGCCACCTGGTAGAGCGTCGTGACCTCGGGATTGGTTGCGGAGATCATGAACACGGCAGCGTCCAGATCGGTTTCG
>CAXMPS010000461.1:0-1207 GCA_964194995.1 uncultured Gammaproteobacteria bacterium
CAGCGTGAAATCGTGAGAACGCGAAAATCGCCGAGCCTAACTAGACCTCATAGAACGCGCTCTGAGAGCCAGAGCTTCACTGATGATGAGCCTGTGACTCGCACGTTGATGAACCCGTACTTCGGGATGTGTCGGATGGACTGGGACGATGGAGAGGGTGAGGGAACCGAGTTCAACATGCCGATTTCTGGTTGGGTGGCCCTGTTTGATCGTGTCGGCTTCGACGTGGAGTCGTTCCACGAGCTTCAGGCGCCCAGGCCGGGTGCTGAACTCCGGTTCTGGGCGACATATGACTGGGGCTACGAATACCCCGCAGAACAAGTATGGAAGCTTCGTAAGCGCATCCAATAACGTGGCGCACATAACGGCACTTATGCCGCTCTCCTGTCGTATCCGTGGGTCAGTTTCGGCTTGGGAGTCGTGGTGGGTGGCTGCCGAGGGCGAGTAGGGCGAGGGCGATGAGGGGTTGGGGGCCGTGAAACCCGTAGGCGATCCGGGTGAGTAACCGGATTTTGGTGTTGGTCGATTCGATCAGGCCTTGGGAGAGGCCGTGGTCGAGGTTGGCGTCGATCGCTTGGCGGTGTCTGGTGATCCTCTTGGCGAGGTGGACGAACGATTCGAGTTGTGATCGGCGGGCCCATGACAGCCACTGGTCGAGGGCTTGCTTGCCTTCTTCTCCTTTGACCCTGAACACGTAGCGGAGTCCTTCTTTGAGGAGGTAGGCCCGCCACAGCCTCGGGTCGGTTTTGGCGACCCAGTCGAGCTGTTGTTGTTGGCGGGGGTTGAGATCTTCGGGGTTCTTCCACAGGGCGTAACGAGACCGAAAAATCCGCCGGGAGTCGCCGGTGGTCCGTCCCCGACGGCCCAGGGGTGGGGGGATTCTGCGGCCTTTGGCTTGGTTCCAGGCGCGACGTCGTTCGACGTCTAAGGATTCGATGGCCCAGGCAACAACATGGAACGGGTCCGCGCAGCGGATCGCATTGGGGGCACGCCGAGCCACGACACGGGCGATCCAGTCGGCCATATCAGCTGAAACATGAGTAATCAGGGCTGCTCGTTGCTCTCCAAGCTCGTCGAAGAACACGTCCAATGCGGCTTCGGATCGACCGGGTCCGGCCCAGACGAGACGGCCGGTGTCGTGGTCAACAACAACAATCAGATACCGGTGTCCCCGTTTGTAAGAGATCTCATCGATGCCGATCCGACG
>CAXMPS010000462.1:0-1280 GCA_964194995.1 uncultured Gammaproteobacteria bacterium
CTGGTTGCCGACCTTCTTGAGTCGGAGACCCATCTGGACCTGCTCCGGGAAGTCCTTCGCCATGTCGATGGCGCTGTTGTATCCGAGGAAATCCGGGGCATGAAGGAAGTAGACATGGAGGGCGTGGCTTTCGATCCACTCCCCGCAATAGATCAGCCTGCGGAGCGCCGCGAGCTGGCCGGCAACCTGCACGCCGGCCGAATGCTCCATGGTTATCTCACCGCTCTAGATCGGCTGCCTGTTCCAGGTATTGGTCGCGGTTGAGCTCCCCTCGGGCGTAGCGCTGGTCAAGCAACTCGCCAGCGCTGCTGACGGTGCGTCCTCCGGGCTCAGCCCGGCGCGTGGTCGACCAGATCAGCCACCCGACCAACACGACAACCATGGTCATGAACAGCCATCCGAAGATCGCCATCCCCCAACCCCAGCCGCCCATGTGACCCAAACCGTCTCCATCGGCCAAGACCGATCCGGTAGCTGCCAGCCGAGCTGCGATCATCTGCATGTCAATTGCTCCTCACCGTGTCTATACACCTTCGAGCACCCTCAAAGGAGGCCGCTTCACAAGTTCGCGGCCTGTCCGTATCCGAGTGGTTATCAGCCCACTTTGCCTAACCCTGTCGTCGACAACTAGGGCCGGAAGTCCCTTCGCTGATTGACTCAGAATGCGAGTGGTTCACCGGTTGTTGGGGGAGGCTGCAAACGTTGCGAGTCGCGGGAAACTCTGCGCGACGATAATCCGTGGCGCCGCGACCATTCAGAAGTGCAGCCATGGTTGTAGCAGCACAGTGCACGCACCGCTGCTCGACCATCTGGCAAATCCACCTGCCAGAAGTGACGTTTGCCTCTATTCGATTGGGCAGCGGCGGAGCACTCTCAAAGTCGACACACGGGGGTGCGAGACATTGAATGACACATCAAGAAATCAGCAAGTCGGCCGACTGTGGATGCTCGGCTTTCTCGGGTTCCTCGGCTTCCTAGGGTTCCAGTTTCCGGCGTTCTTTCTGTTCTTCGGGTTCTTCTTGCTCTTCGGAGCCTTCTTGAGGGCTCGACAAGGATGAGGTTCGTCGAAGCAGTGGCGAAAAGTGCAGTGCACACCGGTCTCGCCAAGGGCGCTCGATCTGTTAACGATGGTGGAGCTCACCGGGAACCCGGGGCTAGAGCCGACGCCAACGAGGCCCGGGCGAGGCTGGAGCGGGACGTCGCGGCACTCGCCGCACGTCTCACAGGGAAGTAGGAACGCTTGAGGGAAAGGGAAGTGATGATGCGAGATCCGGTGTGCG
>CAXMPS010000463.1:0-2147 GCA_964194995.1 uncultured Gammaproteobacteria bacterium
TGCTCGACAACCTCCCTTGGGTCCAATGGCACCTGATCTCCTTCCAGCTCCGGGTGGAGGGTACGCGCCAACACACGCGCAAATAACGGCACTTATGTGCGGTTTGACCCTCGTTTGACCACCCTCATCTAACCGTCAGAATCCCCAACAATCACGGTCTCCCCGCCGCAACACGACCTAGTTCTTCATCTGGCCGCGCGAAGTCCCATGTCAGACCAACTGGTGTTATGCAGAAACTCGCCGAAGTGTTGCAATGACCCCTTGATCTGGCACCGGTTATGTGCGGGTTTTAGCCGGACCGTCGTGCCACGAACAGCGCCCAGCCGACCTTGCCCCGTTCTGCCATTTCGATCCAGAAAGCAAGACCATCGAGAGTGGACTGCATCATGGCTTCGCCGACCTCTGCTTCCAGAGTCGGTCGGTGTTCCAGCGCACGATCCCGTGCGCATGTGTACGTCCACGCGACGTGTTCGGACCAGTCTTCCACTCGACCTATCTTGAATCCCAGATCGATCAGATGCCGTCGATAGGTTTCGATGTCCCACATCTCGGGCGTCCGCACACGCTCGTAGAGGCGTTTGCGTTCGCCCGGGGGGAGGTCACGACTCGCGAGGATGTCGGTGAAGGCGAGCACACCATTCGGATTCAACACTCGGTACGCCTCGGCGAGGATCCGGTGCTTGTCGGCGCCGTACATGAGCGAGTCTTGGCTCCACACGACGTCGAAGGAGTCGTCGGTGTACGGCAAATCGTGAAAATCCCCGTGATCGAACCAGACTTGTGGGTCCAGCCCGGCGGCTATTGTCTGTTGTCTCGCTTGGTCGATCTCGACACTACTTACGTTGAGTCCCGTCACCCGAGCACCGAATCGTGAGGCGACGTAACGGGCGGGCGCCCCGTACCCGCTGCCCAGATCGAGCACCTCACTGCCCTTCTCCAATCGCAGGTGCGACGCCATGAGCTCGCTGGTGTGGCGCATGGCCTCTTCATGCGTGTCGCCCTCCGCCCTCCGCACGGCGAGGTGAAGGTCTTCGCCCCAGGTCGTCCGGTAGATGGTATCTGCAGGCCCGTCGTAGAACTCTTGCACCCGAGCGGTCGCCCGCTCCCTCTCCGCCTTGTCCATCGCAGGCCTGCTATTCGTTCAGAGAGCCGCTCATGTTACGTCGGACGTTCGACGAGACCCTGAACAGGCAGCTTCGCTGCGACTGCCGTGTCAGCAGCGATAGTGTTCAGCGGGTGGACTATGAAATCAAGACCATCGAGCGCGAGGAGCTCAAAGCCAAACTCGATCGCGGGGACGACTTCAAGTTGGTCATGGCCATGCACGAATGGGGCTTTCGAGTTGCCCACATTCCTGGCTCGTTGCATTACAACACGGTGGACGAAGCGAAACAGGATCTCGACCTCGACGATGAGATAGTGGTGTACTGCACTGATCCAGCCTGTGTGGCCAGTCAGTTTGCGTACCGTTGGCTGATCGAGGCCGGCTACACCAACGTCAGACGGTACTCGGGAGGTGTCTCCGATTGGGCCGCTGCCGGCTATGAGCTGGAGAGCGACCCCGCTTCCGATGCCCCTGGCGGCGCATTCTTCTTTCCAGACCGATCGACAGCCGGAGGCTGACGCGGCGAGACGCAACAATCTGGGCTTGTCATTGCCGATTCCCTTGCTGTTGTCAGTCAACCATCCAAGACAGTGACCCGGCCCACCTAGACGAGAGTTTCACCCCGCACATAGCGGCCCATATAGGCGCCAATGTTTCAGGACCGGCCGGATGGGCCAATCGACGAAGGATTCTGGGCACCACGCTCCCCAGGATCTCTGTATCTTTGCGAGGGGAATTCGCGAACAAGTCGTGGCGGTTGGAGCAAGCTGTGGAAGTCATCGCCGAGAAACGTGGACCGGCCTACATCGTGTGGGAAGGAAACGATTCACCAGGGTTGATGGACGAGGTGGTCATAGTCCGCCCGGCTTCAAACGAGGGGTATCGGTACAGGTTCGGTTCACTTCTGGCGTGTGGTTTCTGGCGGGAACCGAGCGCAGACGCACCGTCGGCGGAGGAGCTGGTGGCAGACGTTCTGATTATCGATTACATGTGGCTCGCGCAAGGCAAACGGGACCGACGCTCCCCTGAGTGAAGCGACGAT
>CAXMPS010000464.1:0-1578 GCA_964194995.1 uncultured Gammaproteobacteria bacterium
GTGGAAGAGGGGCAGCAAGATCGAACCGAAGGCAGGTCGCACCTCGGGAAAGCCGTGTGCCCTGCAGCGCTCGGCGAGAAGTGCGTCCCAGCGTTGTGAGGCCCGGGCCAGCAGGTATCCGAGGTCGGTCCGCTCCGGAAGATCTTCCATGCATCTCACGCTATCCGAGCTGCGACACCCATGACGACCCTCTGGTGCCCGTCGGTCTCGAGAACTCGGCAGGCGGAACACACCACTCCGCGCCGATCCTGCTGATCCTTGATGGCCTGGACCCCGGAAAGTGGTTGAAGCCTCGCACAGAACGACACTCACGCGAGCTCGCGGCGAACGGTCCAGCCCGTCCAGGAACCGGCATCACGAGCGGTTCGGATTCGCGACCTCAGGTCATATCACGGCCCGGTGCCCCAACGTGCGCCAATGTTCCTGGACGGACTAGCCCGCCTCGCCGCCTTACTCAGCCGTGTAGGCGACGTCGCCGACCGCCCATATTGCCGGTTATGCGCTACCTGAGATCGGGCCGCGAGGCTCCTGTCGGAGGAACAGATTGCCGGTTCACGGAATCGCACGTGTTGTCTGAAGGTCGAATGGGTGAGTGATCTGTATGGCACCAATCGGACCTGGGGAGGCTCGCATCCCGTCTACGGTCAGGTCGCGAAACAGACACGGTGTCGCTGTGCTTCGCTCATCGCACTCGTAGATGCATCACAGGTGGAGCGGAGCCAGTCTCTCAGATCGCCCATTCAAGGGTCGTCATTGGCCTCGACCTCACCGTTTGTGGTGCCACTATGTTGCGCGGGAACCTCGATAGTCGCAACCACGTACGCTCCAAGCGGTCCCTTGGTGAAAACCTGCACAGTCGATATACCCGGTTGCCCAGCCATGTCCTCGGTCCACTCGCGAGCGTCGTCGAGTTTGGAGAAATCTGGGCCTTGCTCCCAACGACGCCTGTCACCAGAACCGGCCAACCTCCGCCATCGTGTATGGAGCGTTGTCTTGGGGCTTGGCCAGGCGGCGCCGACGGCCAGAACTAGGTAAGAACTCAGGATCGAGACCGCTATGACCGTCACTACGGCACCTAACGCACGACCGAAATCGCCCGAGCCAAGATCGTCCGGGTCGGCCGAAGCGAGAAGGCGGCGGGCGACTTGGATGCCGATGAAGAACGCCGGGAACGGCACGATGAGTGCCCCCAACACAAAGATAGGGCGTCCCTTTTGGACCGACGCAACGGCCAGCCCGATCCAGACCGAGACAAACACCGCAAGCACTGCAATTCCGACGAGCAGCTCCATGACTCACCTCGGACGCCGACCCTCCCGGCCGAGCGATACTCCAACTATACGCGGCGGCAAACACCGACCCACTGTGAGCGATATCGCCCGGACCACATCTGCTCAAGAACGGCACATTGGTCCTTAGGTACTGATAGGGGACCCGACTGGAACGCAGCGAGGTAGATGCTTCTATGTCTGTCAAGTGGTGGTTTCGGGTGGTGTTTGGTGTTCGAGTAGTCGCCAGACTTTGCGGGCGATGTAGCGTTTGAGGCAGCGTCGGATTTCTCGATCGGTTTTGCCGTCA
>CAXMPS010000465.1:0-1416 GCA_964194995.1 uncultured Gammaproteobacteria bacterium
AGCGTGCACTCCGACTCGAGCGCCGCGTATGGACGGGGATCACCATTGACTCCGACGAAAATCTCTTCTGGACTCAACATCTCATCGGTGCGCAGCATCTGGACCGACCTGGTTGCGAGCCTCGGGCGGTCGTGCGTCAACAGCAGAGCAGTGATGCGGTTGCTCAACTGTCCTCCGCCCAACTCCATAGGCCGTCCGGCGCGGTTTCGACCAGACCGATTTCGACGAGCTGGGCGAACTCGCCGGCGAGAGTCCTCCTATCACGCTGCCGTGCAAGCGCAACGGTCATCACCGATTCGAGATAGGCAATCCGGGCTTGCGATCGCGGGTAGGCGCCCTCGACAAGGGTTTGACGCAACACCGGTCGCATCCAGTGGTCTCTGCTCAACAACAGGCGAGCCGCCTCCAGTAGCGTCAAACGATTGGGCCTCTGCCGCCGCGCTAGGTCTGCAGTCAAACCCAGCATGGCAAGCCTGTCGAACCACATCGGCCTATCGGATCGAGCGTTTTCCCAGTCGAGTATGGCGATGCTGCCATCTCGGACTTGCAGCACGTTCCCGACCGACAGGTCGGCATGCTGCCAGCCCTTTTGCCACTCGAATCCACCCCGAACAGCCAAATCGGATGCGTTTCTCAGGCCATCGCTTACCTGTGGGGGAGGATCGAACTCCCGCCTGAAGTTGAGTGCCGTTTCCGCGAAAGAGCCTGCGTCAACCATCTCGCTCTCGTGGATCGACGCGAACAGGTGCTCGCTGAAGGCGATTGATTTCTTCAGATAGACGGTAAACGTGTCCTTGCCAGACCGACGAGCTCGACCGAGTAGATCCGGGAGCTTCAGGCGCTCCCCGTTGATCGCTGTCATAAGGATCCATCTCGATTCTGATGTTCCGCCGATTCCAAGCGGTGTCGGCACACAGAACCTCTTTGATTCTCCGAGCTCCGGGTGTACTCGGCTCAGGTGTGAGAACTCGTTGGCGAGGAACCCGGACTCTTGTCTATTGAAAGCCACCTTGGCTACGCAGCATGGCGCTGTCGCATGGGGGTGAAACGCATAGACGATCGCTCGTGATTTGTGCGCCGGTCCCCCTCTGGTCATGGCTGCATGGTGCGCTCCGGTACCAAAATCGCCGGTTGACTGAGGGCAGTGTTGATCGACGGCGCTCAGGATTTCCTCGAGGATCATGATGAGGCTTTCGGCGTCTTTCGCTGAATGACCAGCACCTGGGCCGGGGCAACTCGCCACAGGACAGCAGTGATCAGCGAACTCCGGAACATCCCTCGAAGAAGAGTGCTCGTCCGCCCACCACCGAGAACGCCGGACCGCTGCAGCCATCCAAACGTTGGCCGCTCGCCGGTAGGGACCAGGATCGTCAGCGCCGTCGGCGACGGCCATCCTCGATACTGAGCAGCGACCGT
>CAXMPS010000466.1:0-1120 GCA_964194995.1 uncultured Gammaproteobacteria bacterium
ACCGACTACCTGAAACGTCGGGCGCTTCTGAGAGAGAAGGTTCTCATGATGAAGTCCTTATGGACCGAAGAGGAGGCGAGTCACCAGGGAGAAATGCTTTCGCTTCAACCGTCCTGGGCCTGGCCGAAACCGGCCCAGAAGCCACACCCACCGATCATCATGGGAGCGGCCGCCGGTCCCAAGACCCTGGCTGACATGGTCGAATTCTGTGATGGCTGGCTCCCCAATGCTGCGCGGCACGACATCGCCGGCCAGGTGAAACGAGTGCGTGAGGCGGTAGGAGATGCGGGTCGGGACCCGGCAGCGTTCGAGATCAGCGCGTTTTCGGCAAAGTTGCCGATGGTCGACGGCTTGCGCGAAGCGGGCTTGGACCGAGCCATTTTCACACTGCCCCCACTGGGGCCAGAGGTGGTAATCCCCAAGCTGGATAAGTGGGTTGAGGAGCTCGAAATTGGGTAGGTGGCGATGGCTTGCAGGCGGAATCGTTACCGTGGCCTTGTTCACGGCCTGTGGCGGGTTTCCCGCCATTGGAGACCCGGTCGGCGAGCCTCTCCTCCCCGATCTGGTGCCTGAGCCCCCGGTGGACTTGAGGATCAAACCGGACGGCGATCGATTCGATATCCGTTTCAGCTCGACGTTGGTCAACGTCGGTGAGGGCGACTTCGTCTTGCGTGCCAACCGCGACTCCGAAGAGTGGCAGGTCGAGCAGGAGATCTGGTACTCCGAAGGTGGCGGTGAATCGAGAGCTACTGACGCCGAGATGGTCTGGGGCGGCGACGGACACCATCACTGGCACATCAAGCGGGTCGCCAACTACCGGCTGGTGGCTCTTGATGAAGATGGCGAACCGATCGAGGAGGATCTCGGTTTCGACACCAAGGTCGGCTTTTGCTTTTACGACAGCTCCCACGAGATGTCCTTCGGTGCCGAAGAGGCCGTCTACGAGCTGGAGTCGTGTGGCGATGAGGATGATCTCGAAATCAGGATGGGTATGTCGATTGGTTGGGCCGATGTTTATGGTTTCGGGCTACCGGGTCAGAGCATCGACATCACCGACCTTCCCGATGGCTCCTATAGGCTGTGGGCCGAAGCTGACATCGCAGAGTGGTTCGTTGAAGAG
>CAXMPS010000467.1:0-1253 GCA_964194995.1 uncultured Gammaproteobacteria bacterium
TCGAAAAGGGCCTGCCCCATACCCTGAGCGACACCGCCGTGCACCTGGCCGTCGACAACCATGCGGTTGAGGATTACTCCGGCGTCATCACAGGCAATATGTCTGAGAATCTGCACAGCACCGGTTTCGGTGTCCACTTCCACAACCGACATGTGTGTCCCGAACGGGAAGGTGGCTTCGGGCTGATCCCACATCTCTTCGCCCCTCAAGCCAGGCTCCATGTCGTCAGCGAGATTTGAAGGTTCAGAAGCGATAGAGGCGATCTCGGCCAGCGTCAAGGCAGATGTGGGAACACCTACAACACCAATCCGCCCATCCTCGAACTGGACAACGTCATCGATCGCAGCTTCGGCGTGATAGGCGAACACCGCACGCGCTTTGTGGAGAGTTTTCTCCCCGGCACCGAAGATGGCTGAGCCTGCGATCTGAAGTGACCGCGATGCCATCGTCCCCCCACTGTGGGCGATCGTGTCGGTGTCTCCCTGCACGAATTCGATTTTGTCGATCGGGAGTTTCAGGACAGCGGAGACGATTTGGGCGAAGGTGGTCTCGTGACTGTGGCCGTGTGAGACGCCAGCCGAGTAGAGGGTTGCCGTGCCATCGAGGTTGATCTCGACCGCCCCCCAGTCTTCCCGGCCCGCCCCGGCTGTGATCTCCACATACGATCCAATGCCGACACCGAGCTGAAAGCGATCCTTGGCCTTCCGGCGCCGGCGTTGTTCCTCCCTGGCGTTTTGATACCCGCCGGTTCGTAGGGCGAGGTCGAGCGCAGCCTCGTAGTCGCCTGAGTCGTAGCGCTCGTCGACGACGGTCACATGAGGGAAAGCGTCGGAGCCGATGAAGTTGCGACGTCGCACCTCTGCTGGGTCGAGATCGAGCTCTCGGGCGAGCTGATCGATGGCACGTTCCAATGCCATCGTCGCCTCAGGCCGGCCTGCGCCGCGGTAGGCATGCACCGGTGTGGTGTTGGTCACCACCGAGCGCCATAAGAACTCGACCTTGGGGATCAAATAGGGCCCAACCGCCATCCGTCGGCTGAATGTGGGCAGATAGGCCCCGAACTGGGGATATGCACCTGCGTCCTGAGTGATCCGGAGCGAGATTCCGACGATCAACCCTTCTCGGGTCGCTCCGAGACGAACCTCGGTGGTCTGTGCCCTCCCGTGGCACATCGCCACCATGTTCTCCGTTCGGGTCTCATTCCATCGGACAGGTCGACTCAGGTCGAGGGCGATGGCTCCACTGAGGGCCTG
>CAXMPS010000468.1:0-2305 GCA_964194995.1 uncultured Gammaproteobacteria bacterium
TAAAGACAGATCCTCTCCAACACAGTTGGAACGTCGCGCCAACCGACCCCGTCTATGTGATCTCCGAGCGGGATGGTGTTCGCTCACTCGGGTCGATGAAATGGGGGCTCGTTCCTCACTGGGCCAAGGACACCAAGTCGATCCACATCAATGCACGCTCGGAGACCGTCGCTACGAATGCCTCGTTTCGGGACTCCTTCGCTCGCAAACGCTGTCTGATCCCGGCCGACGGTTTCTACGAATGGGAGCCTCCCGACCGGGGGCGTACGCCACATTGGGTATTCCGAGCCGACGGGCACCCGATGGTCTTCGGCGGGATCTGGGCTACTCGTCTCGATACGAAGACTCAGAAGTGGCGCCGGACCTGCTCGATTCTGACCACCCAGGCGTCTGGCACCATCGCAGCGATCCACGACCGGATGCCGGTCTCGCTCGGACGTGACGTCTGGGATCCATGGCTCGACCGCGAGATGACCGATCCCGAGGCAGTCTTGGGCCTGCTCTCAGGCCACATCAATCCTGACGAGATCATGGAACATGTGGTGTCCCGCCGAGTGAACTCGGTCAAGAACAACAGTGCCGATTTGCGAGACCTTATTTCCCCCGAAACCCTCTTCTGACGAGTCACGCGCCCGGTTGGGATTGGGGGTTGCCGCCAGAAGGACGTGGTAACGACCGGTCGGCAACTATTCTGCCGACGGCCGGAGTCCCTATGAACACCATTGCTCGCATCGTCTTAGTCGCGCTGATGCTCGCGTCGTGCAGCGTCATCGTCGATGAGACTCCGACCGATTCCGGCGGAAGCCAACCCGACATCGGTACCTCTACGACAGAGACTACGAGACCCGGCGTTCGCGAGTGCGTGCGGATTACTGGCGGCACGATGCCGGTCAACACGGGAACGGTTGCTGAGGACGCGCTTTTCCTCTCCGGGGAGCTGTTCGTCTGCGCCGACGATGTCGTGGTCGTGGACGACAACGATCTCAATCAGGTAGCGGCCGCGGCCCAACTCGCAGCCGCTCTTGGCGGTCCACTTCTACACCCACATCCCCAATTGGCGGCTGAACTGGGAAGGCTCAAACCTCTCCGGGTTCACGTTCTCGGTGGGTTAGAAGTCAATGTTCCACCCGAAGCGGAGGTTCATCTGCACGAAATTGGCGACGCTGTCGAAGAGGCTCGAACGACCCTCGGGGTCACAGAGGAGGTCAGGCTCCCAGCGACCCCCGACGAAACGACGGTGATCGAAACGGTCAAGGCCATTGTCGATCGGGACCGCGTTGTGCTTCCTCAGAGTTCGCCCACAGGCAGTGTCCCATCGACCGCACCCGCCCTGGATTCCGCAGCCATCGTGGCAGGATTGGCGCATCCCTCGGCAGCCGAATCGGTCTGGTTGTTGGATGCCGCCAATCCAGTGGAGATTCTGATGGCAAGTGCCACCGGGAGAAGTATCGGTGCGGCCACTGTGGCCTACGACCCAAACGACATTCTTGGGTTTCCGGAGGTCGGAGTCGCCATCGCAGGACGACCGGCGGAAGCGATCCGATTCGTCGGAGCTGTGCCGGAGGCGAGCGACTGGGAGCTGGCCGTCCTCGCCAATGGCAAACAGGTACCGGGTGGCGGATTCCACATCCTCCCTGAAGAGAAGCGTCGTTACGTCGCCTACTACGGGCATCCCGACAACCCTGCTCTCGGAGCGCTGGGCGAACAGGGACCTGAAGCGACTGCCCAGGTCTTGGAGCCATTCCTGGACGCATACACCGGCGACCGCAGCCAAACGGTTGGTGTCTTCGAGATCCTTGCCAGCGTCGCCTCGGCGGGGTTAGGTGACGGCGATTACAGCTTTGAGTGGCCCATCGACACCTATGACGACTGGATCCGGGTAGCTGAGGAGAACGATTTCTATGTCGTCCTCGACCTTCAACCCGGACGTGATGACTTCCTCGGTCAAGCCATGCAATACGAGGAGTTGCTGAGGCTCCCGTTTGTCGGTCTTGCTCTCGACCCAGAGTGGCGGCTCGAGCCCGATCAAGTCCACCTCAGACAGACCGGTCAAGTAGAGGCGTCTGAGGTCAACACGGTTGTCGACTGGCTCGCCGATCTCGTTCGTGACAACGGCCTCCCGCAGAAGATGCTGATCGTCCACCAATTTACGCTTCAGATGATCCAGAACCGTGAGACGTTGAAGGAGAGGCCCGAGCTGCAGATGATCATCCAGATTGATGGCGACGGGACGGAGCCACAGAAGGACGCTACCTATGCGGCCATAACCCGGGGAGCCGAGGAAGCTCATTGGGAATGGGGCTGG
>CAXMPS010000469.1:0-1510 GCA_964194995.1 uncultured Gammaproteobacteria bacterium
GGGATGCGGAGATGGCTGATCGTGGCGTTGGCTGGAATGCTGGTTGCGGCCTATGGACCGGCGGCGATGGCGGGCGAGCACGAGGCTGCTGGTACCACCTATCTGGCGCTCGGCGACTCGATCGCGGCCGGCACTCAGCAGCCGGTTCCCTTTACGGACAACGGGTATACAAACAAGCTCTTCAAGCACCTCAAGGATGAGTACGACTTCGACAAGTTCGTCAACCTGGCGTGTCCCGGCGACGATACGGTCGAGATGCGCTTCGGCATCGGCGGTGGTTCTCCATTTGGATCTTCGTGTTACGGACCGTTCGCCGGCTTGCCGCCGGGGGGCAGCTCCCAGCTCGACGTGGCGGTCGACTATCTGATCGACAACCCCGGCGAGGTTGGGCTGATCACCATCGCCATCGGCGCAAACGACATCCTGTCCTGTGATCCCACCGACCCACCGCCGGTGCTGAACGCTTGTTTGGCGGCCCAGCTCGGCCAGATTGGCGCCAACCTGCCTCCGATTGTCGGCACCCTCCAGGCGGCTGCCCCCGGCGTGCCGATCGTCGCCATGAACTACTACAACCCGAACCTGGCGTTTTGGATCACAGGACCGGTCGGGCAGGAGTTGGCCGCCCAATCACTGGTGCTGACCGGAATTTTCAACGGAACCCTGGAGACCATTTATGGGGCGTTCAACATTCCCGTCGCCGACGTAGAGACGTCCTTCGCCACCTTCAAGACCAATGGCGGCGACCCGCCCACGAACGTTCGACGCATCTGCGCCCTGACGCTGATGTGTGAAAAGTCTGGCCCAGGGTTCATGCTCAGCGACTTCGACCCAGCGACTTCGGGTCCCCAACCGGACATCCACCCTTCCAATAAGGGTTACGACAAGATGTCGGCGACACACGCCGAACTGATAGACCTCCTCGCCATCCTCGACTAATTCCCTGCAAGGCGGTCGACAGGATGGTCAAGGAGTCTGCGGTATAGCTCCTTGCATCGACCCACGAAGAGGCCGAGGTGGGCGAATCTGAGATCTATTGAACTGTCTGACACCTTTCATGCCGTGGGTCGGATGCGACGAGCCACCTGCGCACTGGAACCCGGACCGCACTCACCGTGAGCATGTCCTCGATCACTGATCGGGAGGGGGTGGCTTCTCCGTAGCAGTCATGCCATGCGAGGTCGGTGATGTCGATGAGGTCGAGGGCGATCGGTGCCTGCTCCTTGCCGAAGACCGCGACAATCTGAGCCTCTCGCTCGCTGCGTCTTCCGCTCGACCCACAGCCATGACGCAATTGTGGCAGGGATGATGTCTGCTGCCTACCCGCCCATATCGGCACATATGCGCTACCTGGGTTGAGGGACGAGCCGTCCATATTGAATCTCGTATGTCAAGGTGCGGGTGGGTTGGTGGACAGGACTGGGATGGGCCACACCGGGTGGTGGGCAGGCTCGTATTAGGTCACACCGTCCCGTAGAAGGACTTGGTGGGTGGGGTCGACAGGTCACGTGGG